>DATGGC010000266.1:0-2997 GCA_035308745.1 Candidatus Limnocylindrales bacterium
GGTCCGCCCATAGCTCCCAGACCCGCGCCGGCGACGCCTCGAACTCGGCGGTCAGGGTCATCGTCAGGGCGTTGGGGTCTTTTCGTACAGCGGTGACGGTCATGCGTCGATCTCCTCGCTACTGGTGATGAGGCTGGTCATCCGCTCGACGCGACCGCGCCAGAGCGACTCGTACTGGTCGAGCAGGCCGCGTGCCAGGCTGAGCCCCTCGATGTTGGTGAGCACGACCTTGCGCCGGCCCGTGCGCTCCTTGGTCACGAGGCCGGCCCGTTCCAGGACGGCGATGTGCTTCTGGACGGCCGCGAAGCTCATGGGGTAGTGGCCCGCGAGCTCGGCCACGCCTTCGCGACCCGACAACGCCCGCAGGACGATGTCCCGCCGGGTGGCGTCGGCCAGGGCGGCAAAGATGTGGTCGGCGTTCGGTGTCGGTGTCATTGATACAACCATACGGTTGTATGTAGGATCCGTCAAGTGGCCCGGCGCCGAAGACTCGAATCGGGGATCCGCGCTACGGTGAACGACCTGATCCGAGCCAGGTATCCGCGCACGAGGAGAACGACATGGCACTGACCCTGGGCATCTTGGCGTTGGTCGAGGCGAAGCCCGGCAAGGAGGCCGAGGTAGAGGCGTTCGTGAAGGGCGGCCAGGCGATCGTCGCGGGGGAGCCCGGCACCCGCGTCTGGTATAGCTTCAAGGTCAATGACTCGACCTTTGGCATCTTCGATGCGTTCGAGGACGAGGCCGCCCGTCAGGCGCACCTGAACGGGCAGATTCCGGCGGCGCTCGCCTCAGCCGGCCCGACGCTCCTGTCCAAGGATCCCGATATCCGCCTCGTCGACGTGCTCGCCGTCAAGGGCTAGCGCGCCGTTCGTGGCCCGGGTGCCCGATGAAGCCGCCCAGCGCAGGTCAGGTCGGGTACCCGTAGGAGCCGACGAGGCTCAGTTCGGTGACGACCGGCGGCTCGTCACAGCGACTGGCGATGTCGGTGACGAAGGCCGTAAACGCAGCCGTCGCGTTGAGGATCTTCGCGGCCTGATCCGTCTCGAAGACCAGGTGCATGAAGCTGACGCCGTCGGGCAGCTTGAACGTCGCGTAGCGGAGGCTGCCGGGTCGTTCGCGGTTGAGCTGCTCATAGACGGCTTTGACCAGCGACTCGTTCTCGGCGGCCCGATCGGGACGGACCTTGTAGCGGATCATCGAGCTGCCCATGTCGGGCCTCCTTCATCGCGAGCGGGCCACGCCATCTAGCCGGATCGCCGCCGGCTAACGGTAACGCATTCGTTACGGACCTGCTCGCTTCGAACCCGTTGCGATCGACCTGCGATCGGCCCGGCGGACCCTGACCTGCAGCGGCCGACATTTTTGCCGCCCAAGAACGATCGGAGTCGAGATGTCGGTGCGAAGGTTCCTGGCAGCCGGAGCGGTCAGCCTGGCCGTGGCGGCCTGCGGCGGCGCGGCCGCGACGGGCGGGGCGGGTCAGTCGGCGGGCGGGGGCGCGGGGTCGAGCCTCTCGCCGAGCGGCACCGGGACCGCGATCCAGAGCCAGGCCCCGGCCGGCAGCGGCGCGGGCCCGGTCACGGGCCACGTTGGGGACAAGCTGACGTTCGCGAGCTCAAGCGGCGCCGCGGTCGACGCCACGCTGGTCAAGGTCTTCGATCCGGCGACGCCGAACGCCGATTCCGAGGCGCCGCTGCCTTCGGCCAGCCACTGGGTCGGCGTCGAGGTGACCGTCGACAACCATGGCGACTACGAGAACGAGAGCTCCAATTTTGACGCCGTCACGTCGACCGGCAGCCCGGCCTCGCTCACCGCGGGCGGTGCCGTCCTGGGCGACGGCTTCACGGGTTGCACCCAGACCGCCGGTGACGAGCAGGACTCGGCGATCTACACGCACTGCGTGGCGTTTGTCGTCCCGGACGGTCAGACCCTCGCCTCGGTTGGGCTCCAGGTGGGCCTGGTCGGCCCCACTGACGAGGCCACCTGGACCCTGCCCTGAAATCGGTTTGACCTGTCATCGGGCTTGCCACCGAAACGCTCAGAGCCAGCGAATATAGAGCGTATATACCGGAGCATGGAGCTCGGCGGCAGGGCCCGGCAACCTCGCAATCGCAGGTACATGACGGCGTTTGTCATGGTTCCCTGCGACGATGGTTGGCATGACGAATATCGACTGGCTGCTCGACTCCGACCCTGCGATCCGCTGGCAGGTGATGCGCGACTTGACCCACGAACCGGCCGACACGGTCGCCGCTGAGCGGACCAGGATCGCAACGGAGGGCTGGGGCGCCCAGCTCCTCGCCCTCCAGGCGCCCGACGGCCTGTGGGCGGGCAAGGCCTGGGACCACGACTGGACGGACACGTTCCACGTCCTGGAGCTCCTTCGCCGGTTCGGGCTCGATCCGTCGAGCGAGCAGGCGAAGCACGCGGTCGGCCTGGTCCAGGAGCACGTCACCTGGGGCGATGGTGCCCCGTTCGTCGCGCCGTGGGCCAAGCACCCGTTCTTCGCGGGCGAGGTCGAGCCGTGCATCAACGGCAACGTGGTCGCGACCGGCGCCTACTTCGGCGTCGACATGGCGCCCCTGGTCGAGCGGTTGCTCGGCGAGCAGCTCCCCGATGGCGGCTGGAACTGCGAGGTCGAGAACGGCGCGACCGTGTCGTCGTTCGGGACGACGATCAACGTCCTGGAGGGCCTGCTCGAGCACGAACGGGCAATCGGCGGTTCGGCCGAAGTCGCCGAGGCCCGCTGGCGGGGCGAGGAATACATGCTCGAGCGGCGACTCTTTCGGCGCAAGTCGACCGGCGAGGTGATCGAACCGAGCTGGCTCGAGTTCTCGTTCCCGACCTGGTACTTCTACGACGTCCTGCGCGGGCTCGACTACTTGCGCGACGCCCGGGTCGCACCCGATGAGCGGGTCGCCGAGGCGATCGGCGCCGTCGAGGACAACAAAGGGGAGGATGGCCGCTGGCCGCTCCAGGACGTCCACGAGGGGGCGTCGC
>DATGGC010000267.1:0-5191 GCA_035308745.1 Candidatus Limnocylindrales bacterium
GGCGATCGAGGCGATGCGCCTGGCCAGCCACAAGCTGCCCGTCTCGACCCGGGTCGTCGTCCGCGAAGGTGCCGAGCTGGAGGTCACCGATGGACATCGATAAGGTCCGCGAGCTGACTGACGCGGAGCTCGAGCTTGCCCTCCGGCAGGCCAAGCAGGACCTCTGGCAGGCGCGCTTCGCGCTGTCGACCCGCCAGCTCAAGGACTACTCAACCATTCCTCAGACCCGCCACACGATCGCGCGGATCCTGACCGTCCAGCACGAGCGCAAGCTCGGCCAGACGGCCTGACGGGAGATCACGCGATGACAGGAGCACCGGTGAACGCCAAGCGGAAGACGAAGGTCGGCCGCGTCGTCAGCGACAAGATGGACAAGACGATCGTCGTCTCCGTCGAACGCCTGGCACGCCATCCCCTTTACAAGCGGGTGATCCGCTTGAGCACCAAGTTCAAGGCCCACGACGAGGGCAATACCGCCCACGTCGGCGATACCGTCCTGATCGAAGAATCGCGACCACTGTCGGCGACCAAGCGCTGGCGCCTGGTCGAGATCGTGGCCACCGCGGCCGAGCACGGCGGCGAAGGCCTGCTCCAGGAGGAGGCCGCGACGACCGAGGCGATCCACGGCGCCGCCCATCCCGGCCGCCACCATGACGCCGAAGCGGCCGACCCGGCCGAGCCGGCCGGCGACGACGCGGCCGTGCCGGTGGAGGCCGAGGCGTGATCCAGGAGTCCACCCGGCTCAAGGTCGCCGACAACACCGGCGCGCGCACGATCGAGTGCATCAGGATCATGGGCCGCTCGCGCAAGCGGACGGCCGGGATCGGTGACGTGATCGTGGCCGCCGTCAAGCAGGCGATCCCCAACGCCGCCGTCAAGAAGGGCGACGTCGTGCGGGCCGTGATCGTGCGCACGAGCAAGGAATACGGGCGGCCCGACGGCAGCTACATCCGCTTCGACGAGAACGCCGCCGTGCTGATCAACAACCAGGGCAACCCGCGCGGCACCCGGATCTTCGGACCGGTTGCCCGGGAGTTGCGCGACCGCAACTACATGAAGATCGTGTCCCTCGCCCCGGAGGTGCTGTGATGGCCGTCGTCACCCGCCCCAACGCGACCAAGGTGCCCGACATCCGCAAGGGCGATACCGTCGTGGCCATCGTCGGCAAGGATGCCGGCAAGGCCGGCGTCGTCGAACGGGTCATTCGCAACCAGCAGGGCTGGGCCAAGACCAAGAGCCGGGGCGGCGGGGCGTGGAAGAACGCCACCTCGCTGTCCGAGGTCGCCGTCGTGGTCACCGGGCTGAACATCAGCAAGCGCCACACCAAGCCGCGCCCGCCGAGCAGCACCGACCGGGCCGCCCGCGGCCAGAGCGGCGGGATCCTGGAGATCGCCCAGCCGCTGTCGCTGAGCAAGGTGATGATCGTCTGCCCGGAGTGCAAGGAGCCGACCCGGATCGGCCATGAGAAGCTGGCCAGCGGCGAGCGGGTCCGGACCTGCAAGCGCGGCCATCGCCTGGAGGTGAAGGGCTGATGGCCGGCCGCCTCCACGATCGCTACAAGGCCGAGGTGATCCCGGCCCTGACCAAGCAATTCGAGTACGGCAACCCGAACCAGGTCCCGCGCCTGGCCAAGATCGTCGTCAACATCGGCCTGGGCGAGGCCCTGACCAATGCCAAGGCGATCGATGCCGCCACCGGCGACCTGGCCGCGATCACCGGCCAGAAGCCGATCGTGACCCGGGCCAAGCGCTCGATCGCCCAGTTCCGGCTGCGGACGGGCAACCCGATCGGGGCCAAGGTGACCCTGCGCGGCGACCGGATGTGGGACTTCCTCGACCGGCTCGTGACCCTTTCGCTGCCCCGCATCCGCGACTTCCGGGGCATCCCGGCCAAGTCGTTCGACGGCAGGGGCAATTACTCGCTCGGTCTGCGGGAGCAGCTTGCCTTCCCGGAGATCGACTACGACAAGGTGGACCGTCTCCGCGGGCTTGAGATCAGCATCGTGACGACGGCGAAGACCGACGAGGAGTCGAAGCGTTTGCTCGAGCTCCTCGGCATGCCTTTCGCCGGCTAGGCGCGGGGAGGGAAGAAGATGGCCAAGAAGTCACTCATCGCCAAGGCCGCCCGGCCGCCGAAGCACAAGGTTTCGGGCTACCACCGCTGCTCCGTCTGCGGCCGCCCGCGCGCCTACATGCGCCGCTTCGCGATGTGCCGGATCTGCTTCCGGGAGCGCGCGCTCCTGGGCCAGCTGCCTGGCGTGACGAAGTCGAGCTGGTAGACCGATGAACATTTCCGATCCAATCGCCGACATGCTCACCCGGATTCGCAATGCGTCCCGGGCACGCCATACCGAGGTCGTCGTGCCGGCCTCCCGGACCAAGCGCGAGATCGCCCGGATCCTGAAGGCCGAGGGCTTCATCGCCGAGGTCGCCGAGGATCGCGACGGGACGCTCAGCGTCCTGCGCCTCCAGCTCAAGTACGTCGACGGCAAGGTGCCGGTCGTATCGGGCCTCAAGCGGATCAGCAAGCCGGGCCTGCGGGTCTACGCCCGCAAGACGGACATCCCGCGGGTGCTCGGCGGCCTGGGCATCGTCATCGTCAGCACCAGCCAGGGGATCATGACCGGCGCGCAGGCCCGCAAGGCCGAGCTCGGCGGCGAAGTCCTCGCCTACGTCTGGTAGGGGAGGAAACGCATGTCCAGAATCGGCCGCCTGCCCATCACCGTGCCACCCGGGGTGACCGTCAGCATTGACGGCCGCGCGATCACGGTCGTCGGGCCCAAGGGCACCCTCAGCCGCGAGCTCCATCCCGACATGGCCGTCAACCAGAGCGACGGTTCGCTGCTGGTCCAGCGGCCCGATGAGTCGAAGACCCACAAGGAGCTCCACGGCCTCACCCGGACCCTCGTCTCGAACATGGTCGAAGGGGTGACCACCGGCTTCCGGAAGGGCCTCGAGATCACCGGCGTCGGCTACCGGGCCACCCTCAATGGCCGCAAGCTCCAGCTCAACCTGGGCTACAGCCACCCGATCGAGATCGATCCCCCCAGCGGGATCAGCTTCGAGGTCGACAACCCGACCCGCCTGGCGGTCGTCGGGATCGACAAGGAGCTCGTCGGCCAGTACGCCGCCAAGGTCCGGGCGATGCGCAAGCCCGAGCCCTACAAGGGCAAGGGTGTCCGTTACGCCGGCGAGGTCGTCCGGCGCAAGGCCGGCAAGGCCGGCAAGATCGGTGGAAAGAAGTAATCCGATGAAGGAACACGCCCGATGACCCAGGTCGCCGGCCGGACCGCGGCGCGCCAGAAGCGCCACGACCGGATCCGTCTCCGCATCGCGGGGTCGGAGGCGCGCCCGCGCCTCGCGGTCTTCCGCAGCCTCAACCACATCTATGCCCAGGTGATCGACGACGCGTCCGGACGGACGCTGGCGACTGCCTCGACGGTCGAGAAGGAGTTCAAGGGCTCCAAGGCGACCAAGACCGAGGAAGCCCAGAAGGTCGGCCGCCTGGTCGCCGAGCGTGCCCGTTCCGCCGGCGTGGAGCACGTCGTCTTCGATCGGGCCGGGTTCCGGTATCACGGACGGATCAAGTCGCTGGCCGACTCCGCCCGCGAAGCCGGCCTCGACTTCTGATCGGAAGGAGCTAACCCATGGCCCGCATCGACCCCAACAAGCTCACCCTCGAGGAGCGAGTCGTCCAGATCAACCGCGTCGCGAAGGTGGTCAAGGGCGGCCGGCGCTTCAGCTTCAGTGCGATCGTCGTCGTCGGCGATGGCGCCGGCCATGTCGGGGTCGGCCTGGGCAAGGCCGGCGAGGTCCCCGAGTCGATCCGCAAGGGCGTCGAGGACGCCAAGAAGAACCTGATCAAGATCCCGATGGTCGGCACGACGATCCCCCACGAAGTGCGAGTCGAGTACTCCGCCGCGCGGGTCATGCTCAAGCCCGCCTCCCAGGGCACCGGGGTCATCGCCGGCGGCGCCGTGCGCGCCGTCGTCGAGGCAGCCGGCATCCGCGACATCCTGGCCAAGGTCCACGGCTCGACGAACCCGGTCAACGTGACCCGGGCGACGATCAACGCCCTGGCCTCGCTCCACTCGGCCGCCGAGATCTCGGCTCGTCGGGGCGTCACCGTCCGCCTGGCGATCCCGGGCCAGCCGGTGATGGAGGCCGCCGATGCCCGCTAAGCTGCGCGTCACCCAGGTCAAGAGCACGATCAGTCACATCCAGCGGAACCGGGCCACGGTCCGCGCCCTCGGCCTGCACCGGATCGGTGACGTGGTCGAGGTCGTGGACAATCCGGCGACCCGCGGCATGGTTCGCCAGGTGCGTTTCCTCGTCGAGGTCGAGGAGCTCCCCGAGGCCGGCCCCGAGGAGAAGGCATGAAGCTCCACGACCTGCGTCCGGCGACGGGCGCCCACCACGCCCGCAAGCGCGTCGGGCGAGGGATCGCCGCCGGCGGCGGCAAGACGGCCGGCCGCGGCACGAAGGGCCAGAAGGCCCGGGCCGGAGCCGCCATCCCGGCCTGGTTCGAAGGCGGCCAGACACCGCTCCAGATGCGGATCCCCAAGCTGCACGGCTTCAAGAATCGCTTCCGGATCGAATACGAGGTCGTCAACCTGGGCCGGATCGCCGCCCTCGTCGACGCCGGAATCTTCGAGCCCGGTGACGCCCCGGGCGCCAAGAAGGCTGCCTCGGGCAAGGCCGCCCCGATCACGATCAACCAGGAGATCCTGCGCGCCGCGGGCCTCGTCTCGACCCTCAAGAAGCCGCTCAAGGTCCTGGGTAACGGCGGCCTGACGGCGGCCCTCTTCGTGGTTGCCGATTCGTTCAGTCGGAGCGCGATCGCCAAGATCGAGGCCGCCGGCGGATCGGTCCAGGTCCTCGAGGTCCCGGCCGAGCCGCTCGGCGCGCTGGGCGTCGACCCGGCCGGCCCGGCCGCCAGCGACCACGACGAGTCCCAGCCCCACGTCCACGACGACGATCAGGCCGCTGTGCCGGCCGAAGCCACGGCCGAGGCGGCCGAGGCCGACGCTCCGGCCAAGGCAGCCGCCAAGCCGGCGGCGCCTAAGGCGAGCGCCTCGAAGCCGGAGGCCAAGCCATCCGCGGCCAAGGCATCCGCGGCCAAGACGCCCGCCAAGCCCAAGACCGCTTCCAGGACCGCCGCCAAGGCCAAGTCGGCCGCCGCGGCCAAGGCT
>DATGGC010000268.1:0-3387 GCA_035308745.1 Candidatus Limnocylindrales bacterium
CACCCTGCCGTGGGCCGAGTGGCAACCCGACGATCCCGACGGCCTGACCCTGGTCGACATCGACGAGCGGAGCGACCTGGCCTGAGCGAGCTGCCTGAACGAGGCGAGACCCCGGCCTCGCGGTCGGGGTCTCGCGGGAGGAGGAGCCCGGTCCCGTAGGGAGGAGGAGGACCGGGTAGGAGCAGAGGTACAGGACGCAGTCTGCCCGGCGTTCGTTATCGCCGGCTTCGCCGTCCGTTAACGCTCGGTATGCCGGTGCCGATTCACTGGGTCAGATCCGAAAGGAATCGCCCGCCCGGAGACGTTCCCGGCGACGGCCGCGCCAGACGGTGACCCGGCCGCTGCCGCGCACGATCCAGTCGCCATCGCGGCCGATCGCCGCCGTGTCCTCGTCGATCCCCAGGACGACCGTGCCGCGCGGTGCCTGGGCCACCCGGACGGCGGCCAGCGTCTCGGGAAAGCGGTCGTAGTGGGGCAGGACGGCAGCACCCTCGACCAGGCCCAGCCCGGGGACGAAGCCGAGCGGCACGTGGGGCGGCGTCCGGAAGCGGGCCAGCTGGGCGCACAGGACCATCGCGCCCGCCGAGCAGCCGGCGATCACGCTGCCCCCGGCATGGGCCGCCAGCGCAGCCGTCCAGACGGCCGAGCCGGCAAGCACCCCGAGCAGGTAGTCGGGCTTGCCGCCCGAGAAGTAGATGAGGTCGGCTTCGCCCACGGCCTGGGCGTGGGCCGCGTCGTCGGCATCCGCCCGCGCCCGGACCGGGACCACCTCGACCTCGGCCCCGAGGCCTTCGAAATGCTCGACGCCGAGCGTCGCCCAGCGCTGGAAGACGGTCTCGCCGTCGGGCCACGAGGCGGTCGGCAGGACGGCGACCCGGGGCCGGCGGCGTCCGGTTGAGGCGAGCAGCTCGGCGTCGACGGCGGCCATCACCGGCAGGAACTCGCCAGCACCAACCAGGGCCACGGATCCGGGCATCGGCCGAGTCTAGCGCGGGTTACGACGACGGTCCTGTGCACCCTTCGCCGGCGTCGCCTTGCATCCGGGTGGAGCGCTCCCGCACACTGCGGGGCGTGAATCTCCGTCAGCGCTGGACGATGGTCGCCGCCGTCCTGGGCTCGTCGATCGTCTTCCTCGACGGCACGATCGTGAACGTGGCCCTGCCGTCGATCGGCGTGAGCCTGCCCCATTCGGTCTTCAGCGTCCTCGAAGGGCAGACCTACGTCACGAGCGGCTACCTCGCGACGCTGGCCGCCCTGCTCATCCTGGCCGGTGCCCTGTCCGACTTCTACGGCCGGCGGCGGGTGTTCGCCATCGGCCTGGCCGGCTTCGGGTTGACCTCGGTCCTGTGCGGCCTGTCGCCCAGCCTCGAGCTGCTGGTCGTCTTCCGCGTGCTCCAGGGGGCGGCCGGCGCCCTGCTCGTGCCCTGCTCGCTGTCGATCATCACGGCCACCTTCGACGGGCCGGCGCGTGGCCGGGCCTTCGGGATCTGGGCGGCGGCCACCTCCGCCACCTCGGTCCTCGGCCCGACGATTGGCGGCCTGCTGATCCAGGCGATCAGCTGGCGGGTGGCCTTCCTGATCAACGTACCGCTGGTCGTCCTTGCCCTGTACGCCACGATCAAGTACGTCGAGGAGAGCCGGGACGAGAACGCCACCGGACGCTTCGACTGGCTGGGCGCGATCGTGATCGCCCTGGCGGTCGGCGGCCTGGCCTTCGGGGCGATCCGCGGCCAGGCCCAGCAATGGCACGATCCGGTCTCGTTCGCGGCCCTGATCGTCGGCGCGATCGCCCTGGTCGCCTTCCCGATCCTGATGGCCAAGCGGGCCAACCCGCTGATCCCGCTGGGCATGTTCCGGGTCCGGGCGTTCGCGATGATCAACCTGTCGACGCTCCTGATCTACGGCGCGCTGTACGTGGTCTTCGGGTTCCAGAGCCTGTTCCTGCAGGGCACCCTGGGCTACGCCGCGTTCGCCGCCGGTGCCGTCGGCCTGCCCACGGGCCTGATGCTGACCTTCCTGTCGACCCGGATCGGGAGCCTGGCGGGGCGCCTGGGCGGCCGGCGCTTCCTGACGGCCGGACCGCTGGTCATGGCCGCCGGCCTGCTCTGGCTGGGCCGGATCCCCTCGACCAGCGCGCCCTGGACCACCGGGCCCATCCCGCCGACGGACTACTGGATCGACATCTTCCCCGGGATCATCCTGTTCGGCCTGGGGATCAGCATGGTCGTCGCCCCCCTGACCAGCACCCTGATGAGCTCGGTCCCGGTCTCGAATGCGGGGATTGCCTCGGCGATCAACAATGCGATCTCGCGGGTCGGCCAGCCGCTCCTCTCGGCGGTGATCTTCATCGTCATCACGGCCTCGTTCTACGGCTCGCTGGCGGCCAAGGTCCCGGGACTGAACCCCGACGACCCAGCCCTGCGCACCGCGGTCCAGCCCCTCAACCAGCCCGTGGCCGGCACCGACCCGGCGATCGTGGCCGCGGCCCGGGAGGCCTCGACCGATGCCTATCGCGAGGCGATGCTCGTGGGGGCGATCCTGCTGGTCGGCGGGGCCATCGTGAACTTCGTGGGTCTGCGGCCGTCATCGCTGACCGGCCGCTCGGCGGATGCCGCGCCCGCGGAGGTCGAGGCCCCGGCCGCCGAGGCGAACGCGCCACCGGCATGAGCGGCCCGCGCGACTGGGATGCCGCGACATACGACCGAATCGCCGACCCGATGACCCGCTGGGGCGGGTTCGTCCTGGCCCGCCTGCCACTGCGCGGCGAGGAGACGGTGCTCGACGCCGGCTGTGGCTCGGGGCGGGTCACCGAGCTCCTGGCCGAGGCCCTGCCCCGGGGCCACGTGATCGCCCTCGATGGCTCGCCGGCGATGCTCGACGAGGCCCGGGCGCGCCTGGCGCGGTTCGGCTCGCGGATCGAATTCGTGCAGGCCGACCTGCGCGAGATCCTGCCCCTCAAGGCCCCGGTCGACGCGATCCTGTCGACCGCGACGTTCCACTGGCTGCCCGATCACGACGCGCTGTTCCGGAACCTGGCCGCAGTCCTCCGGCCGGGCGGCCGGCTCGTCGCCCTGTGCGGCGGGGCGGGCAACATCGCCGCGATCCAGGCGATCCTGGCCACGCTCGGCGACGGCTGGCTGGGTCCCTGGACGTTCGCCACACCGGCCGAGACGGAACGCCGGCTGACCGAGGCCGGGTTTACCGAGATCGAGACGTGGCTGACGCCCGAGCCGACACCCCTGGAGCCCGGCCCGGCGACCGAGACGTACCTGGCCACGATCATCCTGGGCGACCACCTCGCCCGGCTCCCGGAATCCGAGCGCGAACCGTTCGTCCGGGCGGTTGCCGAGCGGATGGTCCGGCCCGAGATCGACTACGTCCGGCTGA
>DATGGC010000269.1:0-2581 GCA_035308745.1 Candidatus Limnocylindrales bacterium
CCGCTGTAGTTGACGATCGGCAGGCGGCCTTCGCCTACGGTGCTGAAGAGCCACTGCCATGGGTCGGGGTTCCAGGGTTCGCCGGTCGAGCCCAGGATGCGCAGGCTCGAACGATCGTGGGCCAGGACCGGCTCGTCACCGTGGACCCGCAGCGCCCGGATCAGGGTGGGGCTGACACCCATATGGGTGATCCGATGGCTCGCCACGAGCTGCCACAGGCGGCCTGGATCGGGCCAGTCGGGCGCGCCCTCGTAGATCACGAGCCGGGCACCGAGGAGGAGCGCGCCGCTGATCGCCCAGGGGCCCATCATCCAGCCCAGGTCAGTGAACCAGCACAGGGCGTCACCCCGGCGCAGGTCGAACGTGTGGGCGAGGTCCTGGGCGGCCTTGATCGGGAAGCCGCCGTGGACATGGACGGTGCCCTTCGGTCGGCCGGTCGTGCCCGAGGTGTAGATCACCATGTAGGGCTGCTCGGGGTCGGTCGGCGGCACCGCGTCGAGGGCCTCGTCGTCGGCGGCGGCACCGGGGTCCGAGTCGTCCCAGACGACGTCCCGGTCGCGGTCCAGCTCGATCGGCACGTCCGGCAGGCGGCGGACGACGATCACCCGGCGGATGGACGGCGCGAGGGCGACGGCGGCATCGGCGACCGCCTTGAGCGGCACGATTGCGCCGCGCCGGTAGAAGCCGTCGGCGGTGATCAGGTGGGTCGCCTCGAACGCCTCGAGCCGGGCGGCGACGGCCGGCGCCGCATACCCGCTGAAGATCGGCGTGAAGACCGCCCGCAGGCGACCCAGCGCCAGCACGGCAATCACTGTCTCCGGAAGCATCGGCAGGAAGATCCCGATCCGGCTGCCCGGGCCGACCCCGAGCGCCCCGAGGCGGCGAGCCGCCAGCCGCGCGGCCCGGTCCAACTCGGACCAGCTGAATCGCCGGACGGCCCCGTCTTCGCCCTCCCAGGCCAGGGCTTCGTCGTCGGGACGCAAGCGGGCCCACGGCTCGGTCGAGCCGACGGCGTGGTTGAACGATCCCCCGCCCCACCACGTCGCCCTCGCGGGGCCACCGGCCAGGTCGAGCGTCGTCGTCGGCCGGCGCTGCCAGGGGATCTCGATGTTGTCGGTGGCCACGGCCCAGAACCAGGCTGGATCGAGCGCCGCGCGGGCCTGGAGCGCCTCGATGTCGGCGAAGCCCGTGCCGCGCACGAAGCGGGCCGGGCGCGACTCGTTGAGCTCCGAGGACCCGGGACGCCAGGCACCGTCGGCCTCGGGTCGGGCGAACGCGCGCACCGTCGGGTCGCTCATCGCCGGCCGCGCTTCAGGCGGCGAGCACGCAGGATCCCGTTCGAATACCAGCCCATGAGCAAGAGTGTGGCACCACCAACCAGGCCGAATCCGGCCAGGTCGGCCGGGACGTTGCTGGCCGGGTCGAGGTCGGGCGAGGGACCCTGGCCGTTGATCCCGCGCAGGAAGTTGACGAGGTCCCAGCGCTGGGCGTCGGTCAACGTGGCGCCCGAGCCGGGCATCCCACCCGGCAGCCCGTCGCGGATCCAGGTGTACAGGTCCGAGTCGCTGTGGCTGGCCAGCAGCCCCGAGATCAGGCTCGAGGGCGGCACCTCGGTCGTGCCGGCATCCGGGCCGTCGCCCCGGTATTCCGCGCCGTGGCAGCGGGCACAGGTCGCGTCATACAGGACGGCGCCCCGGTCGACCGACGCGACCGTGTCCGGCGTCGGATTGACATAGGTGATCGCCGGGCCGCTGGCGTTGACGATGCCGCTGATCGTGAACACCAGGCCGGAGATCAGGGCCAGCCCGGCAAAGGCCCGCGCCCGGCCGAAGTTGGGCGACGAGTCGCGTTCCGCGTCGAGGACGCCCCCGGTCGTGGGCTGCCAGCGATACGCGAGCAGCCCAAGGACGATCGCGGTACCGAGCAAGGCGAGGCCAAGGCCCAGCTGGATCGACAGCCCGCTCAGCGCGGCGTCCCGCCGAGCAGGATCGCGATCCCCAGGATCCCACCGACCAGGCTCCCGCCCAGGACCGCCACCCGGCTCGTCGCCGGGAGCGTCCGGGGCAGCGACCGTCCGGCCAGGCTCAGGCCGGCGGCCAGCAGGCTGCCGATGAGCAGGATCAGGGCGACGATCACCAGGGGATCGATCGGCGGCGTTGCCCGTCCGGCGCTCAGGCCATCAGCGTCCAACGCGAAATCGAACGCCGCCTTGGAAACCTCGGCGCCGCCGGCGTCGGTAACCAGGATCGTCGCCTGCCAGCTGCTGTCTATCGGGACGTCGCTCACGTTCACCACTTGTGTTCGCCCACTCGGATCCGCGGGATCGGCAGTCAGCAGCACCGACGCCGAGCCGGCTCCGCCATCGACCCGCGACAGGTCGAGGCTGACGATCGAGCCCGGGCCGGGCGCCGATGGCAAGCTGGCGACATAGCGGTTGGGCCCCGGCCGACCCGGCTGGATCGCGAGGCTGACCGGGTCGTTGCCCAGGCCGGCCGTTGCCGGATCGAGCGCGACCGGGCGGTCGGTGCCGGTCGGCGAGCCGCTGGTCAGGTTCGCGGCGATGACCACGACCGCGACGGCC
>DATGGC010000270.1:0-1957 GCA_035308745.1 Candidatus Limnocylindrales bacterium
GGCAGCCGCCGGTACATGTCATTGACCGTCGTGACACCCGACTTCACCGACTCCAGATACGACGCCGCCGCAGCCCAATACGCGGTCTCCGCGTCGAGCGCGCGGATCGAGGGGTACCAGAATTCCTCGAGCGCTTCCCAGAGCGGCAGGTGGTCGCAGAAGCCCTTGCCCACCGCGGTGTGGTAATGAAGGTCGATCAGGCCTGGCATGACGATCATGCCGTCCGCGTCGATCACCTCCGCGCCCGCGAGGTCAGCGTCTGCATCTGCGCGGGAGGAGGGGAGCTCTCCGGCGTAGTCGCCCTCGCCGACGGCGAGGATGTGATGGTCGCGGATGACGACGTGCCCGCCGAAATAGACCGTCCTATCGTCGTCCATCGTCACCACGGTGCCGTTCTTGATGACGATCACTGGCACTCCTCACCGCGCAGGACGATGAGATCTTATCTCAGCCTGGTCGTGCTGAACAGCCGCATGAATCGGCGCGCCAAACGTTCCCGGTGCTCTCGGTAAGTGGCGACTTTCGAGCCTGCCAGAGGCCATCACCTGCGTGATGTCCTCCACAGAGGCCATTGACCGGCGCTAGGGCGTGGCCTATCGTCAGCCTCGAGATCTGAGATCTCATTGAGGCACATCGGTGCCCTCGATACTGTCCGACCGGAGTGCTGCACATCCATGACTGATGTATCCGCCGCCGTGGCCGCGATCGACACAGCGCGTCTGATAGAGCTCGTCCGGCAGGTGTGCCGCATCCCCAGCATCCTCGGTGAAGAAGGGCCGCTCGCTCATTTCCTGTACGACGTCATGCGGGACTCAGGCTTTGAGGCGACCGAGCTGCAGCCGGCGATCGGCGATCGGCCCAACGCCCTCGGCGAACTGAGCTTCGGCGCTGGGCGGCGCGTCGTCTTCACCGGCCATATGGACACCAAGCCCGTGTCGCACGGCTGGTCGGTGACGACGCCATTCGCGGGCGACCTCATCGACGGCAAGATCTACGGCCACGGGATCATGGATATGAAGGCGGCGCTGGTCTGCCAGCTAGTAGCGATGGAGGCTTTGCGCGACAGCGGCATCCCCCTCACCGGAACGCTCGCGATGGCTGCCGTCTCTGATCACATGGGCGACCAGGCAGGTTCGATTGCCTACTTCGACCGCTACCCCGCAGACCTCGGCGTGCTCGGCGAGCTGTCCGGCAACGAGATCTTCCTCGGCCACCGTGGTCGCTACTACTTCGACATCACCGTGCTCGGCACCTCGGCTCACACCTGCCATAAGGCCCTTGCTGTCAACGCCAACATGCTCGCCGCGTATGCCGTCATCGAACTTGACCGCTCGAAGCTCATGCCACCGCTCGACCCGGACGTGGAAAAGTTGTTCGGCGCTGAAACCTTCATGTCACCGGGCCGCATCTACGGCGGGCTGCCGCCCGGCGGTCCGTCAATGATCCCCGACGAATGCGTAATCCGCGTCGACTGTCGGCCGCAGCCTGGCGTTAGCATCGAGCTGGTGCGGGCCGAGATCGACCGCTGCCTAGCCGAAGCCAGCCGACGCGACCCGCGCTTCCGGGCGATCGTGGAGCTGGCCGATGTCAAGAGCGGCTACCTCGCCTCGCCAGGCGACGAAGTCGTGACCCTCATGACCGACGCGGTGCGTGCGGTGCGCGGTCGCGAGCCGGTGCACAAGGTCGCTAACTGGCTCGGGGACACGGCCAGCTTCGGGGCCAAGGTGCCTACCGTCATTTTCGGCCCGGGCGGCGAGCCGGTTTACTGCCCGGACGAGCACCTCAGTCTGGCCGACATCATCGAGGCCACGCAGGTCTATACCGCCTTCGGCGCACTCGCCTTGACGGCCGGAGACTAGCGGATGTCAGCGCTACCGTCCTTTGAAGATCTTCTGGAACGCGCTGACCTGGCGTGGATGGGACTGAACACCACGCACCTCGAGCCGCCGTCCGAGGT
>DATGGC010000271.1:0-3050 GCA_035308745.1 Candidatus Limnocylindrales bacterium
TCCAGTTCCCGGATGGTTCGGTGACGTGCGCCCCGATCGAGCTGGGCTCGCCAGTCAACGCGATCCTGTACCACGAGGAGCGACCGGCCCACGAGCTCGACGGGCCGTTCTCGGCCCGGCTCAGCGAATGGGCGGGCCAGCCGCTCCGCCTCGTCCGGGTGGATGCCGAGAGCGGTGGCATCGACCGGGCGCCTGAAGGCGGCGGCTTCACGATCATCTCGCGCGGCTCGCTGCGAGCCCTGGCGGCCGCCGGCGGCCTCGACGAGCCGCTCGATCCGCGGCGATTCCGGATGTCGGCGGTCGTCGATGGGATCGAGCCGTACCGCGAAGAGGCCTGGCTGGGGCGCCGCGTACGACTGGGCGACGTGGTGGTCGCGCCGCACGGGAACGTCGGCCGCTGCGCGGTCACGACCCACGACCCCGATACCGGCCGGCGCAGCCTCGACACGCTTCAGATCCTGGCCGAGACCCGCAGCGACGTGCCCACGACCGAGGCGCTGCCGTTCGGCGTGTGGGGCACGGTCCTCGAGCCAGGCCGGATCAAGCTTGGCGACGCGGTGACCGTCCTCGACTGAACAACGCCTGCCCGGACCGGGCGACCTGCATCAGATGAATGTTGGCGACCAACCGCGGCGTCAGGCCGTCGAATCCCCGCCTCGTCTGCAGGATCGCGACACGTTCGGGTCGAATCCTGGCACCCCGTGCAGGAATCCGGGAACCAGGGCCTCGAAGTGGTCGCTTGTATTCATCCAGTGCAGGTTCGGTTGGGGCGACGGGCTTGCGCGGAACCAGTCAGAGCTGGCTGCGCACCAGGGGCAGGCCACGTTCGGCCCAGGCCTCGACCCCGCCGGCGACCGAGCTGACGTTGGTGAATCCCGCCGCATCAAGGAGCGAAGCGGCGACGCTGGCCCGGTAGCCACTGGCGCACATCGTGGCGATCGGACGGTCGCGGGGCAGGTCGGCCAGCCGGCCGGGCAGGTCCCCCGCCCCGATGTGCCAGGCACCGGCCAGATGGCCCTCGGCGAACTCGCTTGGCTGGCGCACATCGATGACCAGCGGCGCGTCGCTGCCGCCCCGTTCCAACGCCTGGGCCAGGCCGAGCACGCTCAGGCGCCGGTTCGACTCGACCGGCCGCCCGGCCTCGACCCAGGCGTCGAACCCGCCGTCGAGGAAGCCCGCCACCGATTCGTGGCCGACGCGCAGGGCCTGCCGGATCGCGTCGTCCCAGGTCGCGTGGTTCACGCCGCTCCGCGCTCCGCCCCGGCCGGGCAGGACGAAGACGACCGACAGGTCCAGGTCGACGACCCAGCCCAGCCAGGTCCCGAACGAGCTGCCGGCCGGGATCGACAGCGAGCCCGGGATATGGCCCCGGGCAAAGGCGTCGGGCGAGCGCAGGTCGACGATCACGGCCCCACCAGTCTGGAGGTGGTGCAGGTCCACGAGCGAGACCGCCACGGGGGCGGGGATCCCGCCCAGGATCCGCGGGCCGGCCTGGTTGATCGAGCGCATCCGGGCGAAGTAGCGGGGCACGGCCGGCTGGCCGGCGAGCAGCAATCGGGCGAAGGCGTCGATGTCGGCGGGCTGGAGGAGCGGATTGAAGCGGCGCTCGAAGCCGATCGTGGAGCTGGCCGTGGAGCCGATGCCCGTGGAGCACAGCGACCCGGCGCCGTGGGTCGGGAAGACGCCGACGAAGTCCTCCTGGCGCAGGATCTGGTCGTGGAGCGAGTGGAACATGTCGTCGGCATAGGGCCGGGCATGCTCCGCGCCGAGAAGGTCCGTCCGACCCACGGCGCCGACCAGCAGCGAACCGCCGCTGAACATCAGGACCGGCTCGGCGGCCCGGCTGAGGTCGGCAACGGTGTAGGCGACGTGCTCCGGGGTGTGGCCCGGCGTGTCGAGGACACCGAAACGCAGCCCGCCGACCTCGACGTCCTCGCCGTGGCGAAGCGGGCGATGGTGATAGCCGAGCTCGGCGCCGGCCCCGATCAGGTGCTCGGCGCCGGTCGTCGCGGCGAGCTCGCGGCCGCCCGAGACGTAGTCGTTGTGGAGATGGGTCTCGATCACGTGGCTGATCCGCAGCCCGTGCCGGCGCGCCGCGGCGAGGTAGATGTCGCTGTCCCGGCGCGGGTCGATCACGGCGGCCACGCCGGCCTCCTCGTCGCCGATCAGGGTTGACAGGTGGCCGAGGCCCTCGATCTGGAACTGCTCGATGAGCACGCGGCGGGCGGCCCCGCTACATCATCACGAGGCCGCCGTCGACGGCCAGCACCTGCCCGGTGATGTAGGCCGCCTCGTCGGAGGCCAGGAAGGCGACCGCAAAGGCGATCTCGTCGGTCGTGGCGAAGCGGCCCAACGGCGTGGCCGCGGTGATCTGGTCCTGGAGCGCGGCCGGCAGGTCCTGGGTCAGCTCGGTCAGCACGAAGCCGGGCGCGACGGCGTTCGAGGTGATCCCCCGGCTGGCCAGCTCGCGGGCCGTGGCCTTGGTCAGGCCGATCAGGCCGGCCTTGGCCGCCGAGTAGTTGGCCTGGCCGGTCTGCCCGGCCTGGCCCGAGACGCTGGTGATGTTGATGATCCGGCCGCTCTTTGCCTTGAGCATCGGCCGGGTGACGGCCTTGATCGCGTAGAACGCCCCGAACAGGTTCGTCTCGAGCACCTCGCGCCAGGCATCGACGCTCATCCGCATGATCAGGTCGTCGCGGGTGATCCCGGCGTTGTTGACCAGGATGTCGACCTTGCCGAACGCCTCGAGGGCGGTCTTGACCAGGCCCTCGGCGGCGGCCGGATCGGTTGCATCGCCCTGGTGGGCGATCGCCCTGCGTCCGAGCGCCTCGACCGCAGCGACGACCTCGGCGGCCGCCTCGGCGTTGCCCCGAAAGCTGAAGGTGACGTCGGCGCCCTGGGTCGCCAGGCGCAGGACGATCGCCCGGCCGATCCCGCGTGAGCCGCCGGTGACGACCGCGCTGCGGCCGGTCAGATCGATCATCGGCGGGCCGCCGAGTGGGCGATGGGGTGGGCGGCCGGCTCGGGCTCGCCGGGCACGACGTCGGACA
>DATGGC010000272.1:0-3411 GCA_035308745.1 Candidatus Limnocylindrales bacterium
TTTTGAAGACCGGGGGACCCACCGGGACCCCTCCGCTCCCAGATTGCCAGAGCATAGGCCGACGAGCTATGCCGACCCGGTCGTCGCCTCGACTTCGGCGAACCAGTCCAGGGCAAAGACGCTGAACGCGTCGGGCCGCTCGAGCGACGGCAGGTGGGCGACGTCCGGCCAATGGACCAGCGTCGCACCCGTGATCTCCTCGGCGAGTCGGGCCGCGGTCCGACCAACGGCGGCCACGTCCAGGTCGCCGACGAGGATCCGGGTGGGGACCTTGACCTCGGCGGCCCGCCCGCGGACCGGCGGCTGGAGGCCTTCGTCCTCGAGGTCCTCCTCGTCCCAGCCATCGACGTTCTCGAACGCCTTGAGCTGCATCTGGCCGACGAACGCCCGCACGGCGGGCGCCACACGGTCCGACGGCTGTCCCGGCCCGTCGACCCAGGTCTCGAGGTTGGCTTCGACCGCGCCGTCGAGGTCCTCCTCGGCCAGGGCTTCTTCCTCGGCCTCCCAGAGCGCCTCGAGGTCGGCCGTCACCTCCGTCCGGAGAGCACCGCTCGGGGCGACAAGGAGCAACGAGCCGGCCAGGTCGGGCCGGGCGAGGGCCAGCTCGGTGACGATCGCGGCGCCCATCGACACGCCGACGAGGTGGGCGCCGGCGATGCCGGCCTCGTCGAGCAGCGCCGCGACCTCACGATGATGGGACGGCGCTGCGCTCGGCGGACGATCCGAGGCGCCATAGCCGCGCAGGTCGAGGCGAATGAGCCGCCGGCCGGCGCTCAGCGCCGGGACCTGGGCATCCCACATCCGGCGGTCGCAGATCCCGGCATGGATGAGGACCACCGGCCGGGCCGCGGCTCGGCGGTCAGGGTGAACCTCGGGCTGCGAATCGGCCCGCTCGGGCGCGTAGTCGTCGTAGGCCAGGCCGGTCTTGGCCCGCAGGTCGGTGGGCATGTCCTGAGTCTACCGGCGGCTCCGTATCATCGACACATGAACCTGCGCTTCCTCGACACGCCGTCGCTCACGTCGCTCACGACCTCGGGTGGCTGCGCCGCCAAGCTCGGCGCCGATGTGCTGGCCGAGGCGCTCGCCGGACTCGGCGCGGAGAGCGCCCCGGCCGAGCTGATCGCCGGCCTGAACCCGCCCGACGATGCCGCCGTGTACCTCGTGGCGCCCGAGCTGGCGATCATCGGCACCCTCGACTTCTTCCCGCCGCTGGTCGACGACCCGACGATGTTCGGCGAGATCGCCGCGGCGAATGCGCTGTCCGATGTCTTCGCGATGGGCGGCCGGGTCCTGTTCGCCCTGTCGATCGCGGCCTTCCCCGAGGAGCTGCCCCAGCACGTGATGACCGAGATCCTGGCCGGCGCGAGCAGCAAGGTCCGCGAGGCGGGCGGCACACTCGCCGGTGGCCACACCATCCGCGACGCCGAGCCGAAGTACGGCCTGGCCGTGATTGCGGTCGCCCATCCCGACCGGCTCCTGCGCAAGGGCGGCGCCCGGCCTGGCGACATCCTGCTGCTGACCAAGCCCCTCGGCACCGGCCTGCTCGTCAGCGGCCAGCGCCAGGGCCAGCCGGCCGCAACCCAGGCGGCGCTGGCGGCGGCCATCGATGGAATGCGAGCGCTGAACCGGGCGGCGGCCGAGGTGCTCGTCGCCTACGGCGTGCGCGGCGCGACCGACGTGACCGGGTTCGGGCTGCTGGGCCATGGGTTGGAGATGGCCCGCGGCTCCGGTTCGCGCTTTGTCTTCTCCGCCTCGGCGCTGCCCGCGCTGGACGGAGCCCTCGACGTCGCCCGGGCCGGCGTCGAGACCGGCGGTGGCGGCCACAACCGCCGGTTCGTCGCGCACGCCTTCGAGCTCGATCCGGTGGTCCCGCCCGAGCTCGTGACCCTGGCCCACGACCCGCAGACGTCCGGCGGCCTGCTGGCGGCGATCGCGCCGTCGCAGGTTGCCGCCGTCGAGGCCGGGCTGGCCGCGGCCGGCGTCCTGAGCTGGCGGGTCGGCCAGGTTGAGGCCTTGAGCCAGGGCGCAGAGCCGGGCGTGGCCCTTCTTCCGTAGCTCGGGTTCCGTAGCTCGGGTTCGGGCCGGTGTTGGCGCGGGTACCTAGTACCTCAAATCGCCGAATTCATGGGTCGCTCGGGCGTCGGGTTGGGCGTGGGCCCCGCAAATCATCCCGAACCATGCACGGCTCGGGATGAACCCACGCGCTGAGCCGCATCCGGGCGCGCGCGATGGCCCAAAACTGGCGGTTCGAGGCACCACGGAGCCGCGCCGGCGGGTCGCGCGCGACCCAGGGGCCGCGGCCCGGGCCAGGACGAGCACGGGACTGCCACTCGACTGCCCGACGTGCCATGATCCGAGTCGAACCCAGCACGAACCAGGAGGTTCTCGATGGCCAAGGCCTATACCCGGCTCATGACCCCGCTCGTGCGCGACGGCGACAAGCGCGACGGGGCCCCGTTCCGGCCGGCGAGCTGGGACGAGGCGCTCCAGCGGACCGTCGACGGCTTCCGGCGCGCGGGCGCGGCCCACGGCCCGACCACGTTCGGCACGTTCAGCTGCTCGAAGGCGACCAACGAGCTGAACTTCGCGGCCCAGAAGTTCAGCCGGACGATCCTGGGGAGCAACAACATCGACAGCTGTAACCGGACGTGACACGCCCCTAGCGTCGCCGGTCTGGCGACCGTCTTCGGTGCCGGTGGCGGCACAAGCTCATACCGCGAGATCGAGGACACCAACCTGGTGATCCTGTGGGGCTCCAATGCCCGCGAGACCCACCCGATCTTCTTCCACCACCTGCTCAAGGGCGTCAACAACGGCGCCAAGCTGTACACGGTCGACCCGCGCCGGACGAGCTCGGCCGAATGGTCCGACGGCTGGCTGGGCATCGATGTCGGCTCGGACATCGCCCTGGCCAACGCCCTGGGCCGGGAGATCCTCGCCGCCGGCCTCGAGAACAAGGAGTTCATCGCCCGGGCCACGAGCGGGATCGAGGAGTACCGGGCCAAGGTCGAGCCCTACACTCTCGCGTACGCCGAGCGCGAGACGGGCGTCCCGGCGGCGATGATCCGCGAGCTGGCCCACGCCTTCGCCACGGCGCCCCGGGCAATGATCTGCTGGACGCTGGGGATCACCGAGCACCACAACGGCGTGGACAACGTCCTGGCCCTCATCTCGCTTGTCCTGCTGTGCGGCCACGTCGGGCGCTACGGCAGCGGCGTGAACCCGCTGCGCGGCCAGAACAACGTCCAGGGCGGCGGCGACATGGGTGCCCTGCCCGATCGGCTGCCCGGCTTCCAGCACGTCGAGAACGACGAGCTGCGGGCCAAGTTCGACGCCCTGTGGGGGGTCAAGGTGCCGCCCAAGCGGGGCTGGCACCTGTCGGGCATGTTCGACGCGATGGAGCGCGGCGAC
>DATGGC010000273.1:0-3882 GCA_035308745.1 Candidatus Limnocylindrales bacterium
CTCGTCGATGAACAGGACGCTCCGCTCGCCGCCCAGGCTCAGCCGCTCACGGGCCGCGGCCACCGTCGAGCGGATCTCGGCGACCCCGCTCATGACCGCGGAGAGGCTCATGAACTCGGCCCCGACGGCATCGGCCAGGAGCCGGGCGAGGCTCGTCTTGCCGGTGCCCGGCGGGCCCCACAGCAGGATCGAGCCGAGGTGACCGCGCTCCACCGAGCGGCGCAGCGGGCCGTGCTCGCCGACGAGATGGTCCTGGCCGACGTACTCGGCCAGGGTCCGCGGGCGCATCCGGGCAGCCAGCGGCTGGACGCCGGGCGGCGGCTGGAACAGGGCGGTCTGATCGGCGGCGGGTCGGCGGGTCGGCACCCGGTCAGTCTACGACCGGGCCTCCGCGCTCAGGCGACGCTGCTCTGGGGCGTCCAGATCTGGCGCAGCGAGCGGCCATCGCCGGGCAGCGGCGCATTCTCGGCGGTTTCGATGCCGGTCACGAACGAGGTCACGAGGCGCGGATCGAGCTGCGTCCCGGCGGCATCCTCCAGGCGGTGGAGGGCCTCCTGGATCGACATCGCCTTGCGATACGGGCGGGTCGTGGTCATCGCGCTGAAGGCATCGGCGACCGACAGGATCCGGGCGATCAGCGGGATCTCCTCGCCGGACAGCCCGTCGAGGTAGCCGTCGCCATCCCAGCGCTCGTGGTGGTGGCGGACGCCGGCCCGGACGAGCCCGGCATTGGGCACGTCGCGGACGATCGAATCGCCCAGGGCGACATGCTGTTTCACGATCGCGTATTCATCGACCGTGAGGGGACCCGGCTTGCGCAGGATTCCGTCGGGGATGCCGATCTTGCCCACGTCGTGGAGGAGGCCCGCGATCTCGATCGTCTTGCGCAGCTCGGGATCGACGCCCAGCCGGTCGGCCAGGAACAGGCCGTAGCGCGCGACGTCCTCCGAGTGACGCTTCGTGTAGCGGTCCTTGGTGTCAACGGCCAGGACCAGGCCGGCCAGGACGTCGAAGCTCGACCGTTCGGCTGACCCGAGGGCGGCGGGCCCCTTGTCGGCCACCCGGACACCGTTGCCGCCGCTGGCCTTGGCCTCGCCCAGGACGACCGCGGCCACGGCCAGCAGCTCGGTTGCCGCATCGCCGTCGGCCGGGGCGTAGCAGATCCCGGCGCTGACCGTGACCGGCAGCCGTTCCGACGCCCCGAACTGGAGGGTCAGCTCGGCGATCTGGTCGCGCAGCCGGTCGATTGCCGATTCCAGGTCGTTGCTGTGCTCGGGCGGCGCCACGACCAGGAACTCGTCGGGACCGTAGCGCCCGAGGATCGAGGTCTCGCCGAACTCGGCCCGCATGATCCGGGCCACTTCGAGCAGGGCCCGGTCACCGGCCTGGTGGCCGTGGGTGTCGTTGACCAGCCGGAAGTTGTCGATGTCGATCAGGGCGATGCCCGTGGAGCCGTCCTGGCCGCGCGTCTTCTCGAGCAGGTCGGCCAGGCCGGCGACGGTCGTGCCGTGGTTGAGCAGGCCGGTCAGCGCGTCCCGCCGGCTGGCCTGGTCGAGGGCCATGGTCTGCCGGGTCAGGCGCCGCTGGGCGGCCTGGAAGATGAAATAGAGGAGCAGGCCGAGGCCCAGGGCGGCGACCAGGACGACCTCGATCACCTCGCGGGTCGTGGCCTGGACCGTGGCCAGGATCGGCGTCGCGTCGCGATAGATCTCGAACACCGCGGGCACGCTGCCATCTGGCTCGCGCACCGGGAAGTACTCCTCGAGGAGCTGATCTTCGGGCGGCAGGCCGGTCGTCGCAGCATCAGGATCGTCGGCGCCGACGATCGAGGGTGCCACCTGGCCCGTGTCGAAGGCGGCCTCGAGATCGTCATCGGGGCCCAGGTTCCGTCCCCGCAGGCCGTCCTTGTTGCTGTACAGGACGGTCCCGTCGGGGGCGAAGATCTTGACGTGGAGGATTCCTGGCGCGTGAACCAGCAGGGCCCGCAGCTGATCCTGGATCTGGACCACCTGGCCCGGCGCGACGTTGCTGATCGACAGGTCGACCGGCGGCACGTTGGTCGCGATCAGGGCGCTCTCGATCGAGCCGTCGGCGGCGACAGAGGCGTTCATTGCCGCGGTCTGGACGTTGCTGCTGACGACGCTGACCAGGGCAGCACCGGTCGCGGCGACCAGCACCAGGCTGACCCCGAAGACCGTCAGGAGGAGTCGTGACCGGCGGTAGGTCCGCTCGGAGAGAATGCTCGACAAGGTTGGACGCTCGTGCACAGGTTTCCCGTGCAACGACCGTAGGTGGGCCGAGTGGGCCTGTCGATAGGCCGTTCGGGGGATGGCCCCGATGACCAGACGGCCAGGGTCAGTGGCCGGCGACGCCCGCCAGGACCAGGCCCACGTACAGGACGATCAGGATCACGAACATCGCGCCGCCGACCGCGGCAATCCGGCGCACGTCGCGCGCGACGTAGCGGTACTCCTCGGCCGATTCAACGGCCAGCCGGCCCGACACGCCAACCCGGCGCGGGGTGGCGGGGCCGGCTTCAGCGGCACGGCTCCGGTCCGGGCCGCTGCCCGTCGGCGTGGCGCGGTCGGCGGCCACGAGCTGCGCCTCGAGCTCGGCCGCGCGGGTGATCTCGGCCGCCGACAGGCCCGCGGGCGCGACCGTCGCGGCACTTCCCGGCGTGGGCCGGGCGAGGCGCTGGATCGGGCGGCGCTGACCGGGGCGGGTCGTCCCACGAGCGCGCTTGGCCATCGGCACGAGGGTCCTCCGTGATGGATGTGGCGGCGATCCGCCGACGGCAGAGGATAGCACCCGGCCTGCTAGACTCGGCGGCGTGCCCGACCCGGCGACCTTGACGCCCGTGCTGATCGCGATGCTCGGCGTCTCCCTGGTGGGCCTCGTCCTCCTCTGGCGGCGGATGGCTGTGATCCAGGCTCACCTTGAGCGGATCACCCGGGGTGACGACGGCCAGAGCCTGCAGGGCGTCCTGGAGACCCACCTTGGCCGGGTGGTTGACGTCCAGTCCCAGGTCGTGGGCCTGGCCGCCCGGACCGGCCAGCTGGAGATCGACGGGCGGAAGGCCTTCCAGCGGATCGGCCTGGTCCGCTTCAACCCCTTCGAGGACACCGGCGGCAACCAGAGCTTCGCCCTGGCCCTGCTCGACGCCGAGGAGGACGGGATCATCATCTCCAGCCTCCACTCCCGGGGCGCGACCCGGATCTACGCCAAGGCGATCGCCGCCGGACGGCCCGAGGCCGCCCTCTCCGACGAGGAGACCGAGGCGCTCGGCCTGGCCCGGGACGCCACCGGGGGACGGGTCGCGATCCGGGGGCGGGCCAGCGCCGGCCCGCCGCCGGCCGGACGCGGGGGCCGGTGACGCCTGAGCTGTCACAGCCGGCCCTGATCATCGGGGCATGCCCCCAACCACACTGACCGCGCTCCGACCACGATCCGCTCGGGCCCTGCGCTCGCGGCCCATGGAACAGGTCCCGCTGTGGACCCCGGCGCCGCGGCCCCGGCCGCACCTCGTCCCGCTCGAGCCGGCGCCCGGCGGCGGGCTCGACGAGCTCCTCCGGAGGCTGAACCCGGAGCAGCGCCAGGCCGTCATCCACGGCCAGGGCCCGCTCCTCGTCGTCGCCGGGGCAGGGACCGGCAAGACCCAGGTGATCACCCGGCGGATTGCCTGGCTGATCGCGTCGCGGACGGCCCGGCCGTCGGAGATCCTGGGCCTGACCTTCACCGACAAGGCCGCCGCGGAGATGCAGGTCCGGGTCGACCAGCTGGTGCCCTACGGCTACGCCGACGCGACGATCGCCACCTTCCATGCCTTTGGCGACCGGCTGATCCGCGAGTTCTCGTTTGAGCTCGGCCTGCCGCCCGACGCCC
>DATGGC010000274.1:0-1951 GCA_035308745.1 Candidatus Limnocylindrales bacterium
ATGCAGCCAGGTCCGGCCCTCGACCCCCTCCTATATTCGTCCGCTCGACCGGATCAATACCCGGACGATCGACCGGACCGGCGGCACCTGGCTGCATACCTCGCGGACCAATCCGCGCAAGATCGCCACCCGCAACCTGCCGCCCTGGCTGGCGCCCGCCGAGGCGGCCAGGTATGCGACCGGGGAGGATACGTACGACCTGACCCCGCTGGTCCTCGACCACATCGACGCCCTGGGCATCGACCACCTCGTGGCGATCGGCGGCGACGACACGCTCAGCTTTGCCCGGGTGCTGGTCGATGCCGGCATTCCCCTCACGGGCATCCCCAAGACGATGGACAACGACGTCCAGGGCACCGAGTACTGCATCGGCTTCTCGACCGCCATCACCCGGGCCAAGGAGCTCATCAACCGCCAGCGGACGACGCTCGGCTCGCACGAGCGGATCGGGGTATTCCGGATCTTCGGGCGGGACTGCGGGTTCACCGCCCTGTTCACGGCCTACGTGGCGTCGGGCCGCTGCGTCATCCCCGAGGCGCCCTTCGACCTCGATGCCCTGGCCGAGCTGTTGAAGGCCGACTGGCACAACAACCCGAGCCGGTATGCCTTCGTGATCACGGCGGAAGGGGCGATCTGGGAGGGTGCCAAGCTGGCCGAGTGGGGCGAGGCCGATTCGTTCGGCCACCGCCACAAGGTCAACATCGGCGAGGTCCTGGCCGACGAGCTGCGCAAGCGGACCGGCATCGAGGCGGTGGCCAGCGAGCTGACCTACGACCTGCGCAGCGGCGAGGCCGACCAGCTCGACCAGATGGTCGCGATGACCTTTGCCAACGTGGCCATGGACCTGATCCGCGACGGGGTGAGCGGCCGGATGGTCGCGATCCGCGACGGCCGCTATGCCCAGACCCACCTGCCCGAGCCGGGCGTGCCGCCGCGCTCGGTCGATGTGCCCCGGATGTACGACGTCGAGCGCTTCCGCCCGATCTACTCGGGCAAGCTCGGCGAGCCGCTCCTGCTGCTGGGCAAGCCCGGCAGCTAGCCCGGCGCCCGGCGGGCCCTAGCTGGGCAGCTCGGCCAGGGCCCGGATCCGGCGCGCGACCGCGGAGATGTCGTCGTCGGCGTGGCCGGCTTCGACGAGGCCACGCTCGATCTCGGCGCACAGCTCGGCGACCGGCAGCTCGACCCCCGATTCGGCCGCCAGGCCTAGGGCGATTCCGAGATCCTTGAGGTGGAGGGCGACCTTGAACCCGAGCGGGTAGTCGTTGGCCAGCATCCGGCCACTGCGATTGGCGAGGACCCAGCTCTGGGCGGCCCCGCCTCCGAGGGCCGCCACGACCTGTTCGACATCCAGGCCGGCCTTGATCGCCAGGACCACGCCCTCGGCGACGCCCAGGTAGGTCCCGGCCAGGATCACCTGGTTGACGGCCTTGACCGCCTGGCCGCTGCCGATCGGTCCGACGTGGGTGATCGTCTTGCCCATCACCTCGAGGATCGGCCGGGCCCGGCCGAAGGCTTCGTCCGAACCGCCCACGAAGATCGTCAGGGTTGCCTTCTGGGCGCCCTCCGAGCCGCCCGAGACCGGCGCGTCGACCAGCTCGACCCCTTGTGTCTCGAGGCGGGCGGCCATGTCCCGGGTGGCGCCCGGCGCGATCGTCGAGCAATCGATCACGAGCAGGCCCGGCTTGGCCCCTTCGGCCACGCCGCCCGGTCCGAACAGGATCGCCTCGACATCGGGCGTATCCGAAACGCACTGGACGACGATGTCGCTCGCTGCCGCGACGGCCGCCGGCGAGTCGAGCTCCACAGCCCCGCCCGCGATCAGGCCGGCAGCCCGCCCGGGGGTCCGGTTCCAGACCGACACGGGCCGCCCCGATTCGACGAGGTGGCCGGCCATTGCGGCACCCATCGTGCCCAGTCCCAGGAAGCCGATCCGTTCCATGCCCGGATTCTA
>DATGGC010000275.1:0-5437 GCA_035308745.1 Candidatus Limnocylindrales bacterium
AGACGAACTGCGAGTCGCTCAGGATCGCCGTGAACGCCGACCCGAACGGCTTCGACTTGAGCGCGAAATCGAGCGTGCCGTAGAGCGGCACGAAGAAGTACAGGAACCCCACGAGGAAGACGACCCACCAGGCGATCCGGGTCAGGTAGCGTCGGCGACTCCGCCCGGCGGCATGCGACGGGCCCGACGCCGGCGCGCTCGGTTCGTTCGGCCCCAACGCGCGTTCGGCCGCGTAGCCCGTGATGGAATTCCCACCCATCGACATGGCGCGCTACTCCCTCGCTGCCACTGAAGAAGTCACTTCAGCCAGCGCTCCGATCGGCGCTGGAGGAGGGAATAGCCGGCGATCGAGATGGCCATGATGACGACCATGCCCATCGCCAAGGCGTAGCCCTGGTTCGGGTTGAACAGGACGTCGCCGCGCATCTGGCGCGAGATCGCGATCGTCACGATGTCGATGAAGCCGCCGGTCAGCTGGTAGGCCGTGGCCTGCGCCCCGAACGCGTTCGCGAACAGCAGGATCATCGATCCCAGCAGGGATGGCATCAGGATCGGCAGGGCCACTCGGCGCCAGTACTGGAACGAGCTGGCGCCCATGTTCTCGGCGGCTTCTCGCCAGTCCTTCTTCAGGCCGTCGATCGCCGGGGCGATGATCAGGACCATGAGCGGGAACTGGAAGTACAGGTAGACGATCTCGAGCCCGATCTTCGAGTAGATCGTGAAGCCGTTGTCGTACAGGTCGATCCCGAGCGACTTGAGGAAGACGATGAACAGGCCGGTGCGACCCACGGTGTAGACGAAGGCCAGGGCCAGCGGTACGCCGGCGAAGTTCGAGGCGACGCCCGAGAAGGTCATCAGGGCCGAGCGCAGGATGCCAGGCAGGCCGCCCAGGATCACCGCGTATGCCAGCAGGAAGCCGAACACGCCGCCAATCAGGGCGGTCACGATGCTGATCTCGAGGCTGTTCTCGTACGTCGTGATGATCTGCGGGGTGAACAGGTCCGCAAAGTTCTGGAGGGTGAATGCGCCATTCGCCGTCTGGAGGCTGCCTGCCACCAGGAAGAACGTAGGCGCGATGAGGAACAGGAAGGCGAAGGCCAGGAATGGGACCATCCCCAGCCAGCCCACG
Source organism: Candidatus Limnocylindrales bacterium (assembly GCA_035308745.1). GTDB lineage: Bacteria > Chloroflexota > Limnocylindria > Limnocylindrales > CSP1-4 > Palsa-1033. The sequence continues at coordinate 1,130 of DATGGC010000275.1, forward strand.
CCAAAACGACGCACCGGGCGCGCGACTGGCGCGCCCGGTGCCTGCATCGGGACGGCGGCGTTGGTCACCGCGATCGCCCGTTTGGCTCGAATGAACGACTTGGTCGAGCTACTTGATCGAAGCGCCAACCTCGGTCGGCCAACCCTTGGTGATCACGTCAGTTGCCTTGGTGATCTGGTCGAGCGTCGGGAGGACGGTACCGGTCGTGTCAGGCAGCTTGGCCTGGGCAGCCGGGTCAACGGTGCCGGCCTTGACCATCGCGTCGTACCGAATCGGGTTGCAGTAGCCCTTCAGCCAGGTGTTCTGGCCGGCGTCGGAGTAGAGGTATTCCATCCACAGCTTGGCGGCGTTCGGATGCGGTGCGTAGGCGCTGATCGCCTGGACGTACATGCCGCCGAAGCGGCCCGAGGTCGGGACGGTGACGGTGATGGGCGGGTTGCCGGCCAGCGAGTCCTTGTCGGACAGCGCGTTGTAGGTCCAGGCGATCCGGATCGGGGTCTCACTCACCATGGTCGCCGTCTTGCCGATGACCGGCACGAGGTTGCCCGCGGCGTTGAGCTGCTTGAAGAAGTCGAGGCCCGGCTGGGCATTGTCGAGCGAGCCACCGGTCGCGATGCCGGCTGCCCAGACGGCAGAGATGGCCTGGTTGGACACCGTCGGATCGCCGGCGAGGGCGATCTCGCCCTTGTACTCGGGCTTGAGCAGGTCAGACCAGTCCTTCGGTGGGTCGGTCACGACCGTCGTGTTGACCTCGAAGGCCATGACGCCGTAGTAGTCGCCGTACCAGTAGCCGTCGGCGTCCTTGGCGGTGTCGGGAATGTCGGCCCAGGTGCTGACCTTGTATGGAGCGATGTCGCCCTTGGCCTTGGCCTGGGGGCCGAACGCCAGACCGACGTCGATCACGTCCGGCGCGGCGGGCCCGGTGCTGCCCTTGTTGGCCTCGATTGCCGTGATCTCGTCGCCCGACCCGCCATCCGGGTTGAGCTCGTTGATCTTGATCCCGTACTTCGCGGTGAAGCCGGTCAGCATGTCGCCGTAGTCGCACCAGTTGTGCGGCAGGGCGATCGTGGTCAGGTTGCCTTCCTTCTGCGCCGCGGCAACAAGGGCGTCCATCGAGCTGCTGCCCGATGCCCCTGCGCCGGTGCTCGCGGCTGGCGCGGTCGTTCCGCTGCTCGTGCAGGCGGCGAAGATCAGGATGGCGGCCGCCCCGAGGCCTACCACAGGGAATATCGATCGCTCAGTGCGCAATGCGGTTCTCCACTAGCTTCATCTTGGTGGCCGGGCAACAGATAACCCCGAGGCGTCCTGCGATCTGGCACCTCCTCCGGTGTGGTCGTCAGGTATTCGCGAGCGCTCGGGGTCACGGTCCACCGCGGACGGCGAGTGCCGTCTCGTCGAAGTGCATTTGACCCCCGCGTTAACACAGAGTCAAGGCCGATTCGGTTAACGGCCCGTTAGCAGGCACAGTTTCCATCGAGAATGGTTCCTCGCCCGCTCAGTGCCGCCGAATCGGCGTGCTCCTGGCCCGGGTTGGTACGAATATCGCCACCAGGCGCGGTATCGGGGACTCCGTCAGCTTCGCGCGATCCCGGTGGCGGCCAGCACGCGATTTCGTGCGTGAGCGCGGCGAGCCAAGCGTCGTTGACGGTCGCGCGGGGGTCGGGCTACAGTAATCCCGACAGATTCGGTCGGAATTCGAGGAGCCTGCCCTGACCAGCCGCAACCAGTTCCATGGCAGCGGGGCCGTGTCCTTCAGCACGAAGGGCGAATACGGCGTTCGGCTGATGGTCCAGCTCGGTCGGCGGTATGGCAGCGGACCGGCCAGCCTGGCTGAGATCGCGACCGAGGAAGACCTCCCCCGGCCGTACCTCGAGCAGCTCGTGATGAGCCTGCGGGACGCCGATCTCGTGATCAGCACCCGTGGCTCGCATGGCGGCTACGAGCTGTCGCGGTCGCCCGAGACGATCCCGATGATCGCCGTCCTGCGGGCGCTCGAGGGCCCGATCGCGCCGATGATCTGTGCCACCGACGAGTCAGCGGCAGCCCATGAGCCGACCTGCGACCGGACGGCGCGCTGCACCGTGAACTTCCTGTGGATCCGGATCCGCGATGCGATCAGCACGACGCTCGAGGGGATGACCCTGGCCGACCTCGTGCCCGAACGCGTTGCCCTCATTCAGCCCACCCAGCTCCAGGAGTCCCGCCAACCGTGACCACCTCCGACCAGCTGACGATCAGCGGCCTGCGCGTCGCGCCGATCGGCGCCCCCGAGCACGAGATCCTCAAGGGAATCGACCTGACCGTCGGACCCGGCGAGGTCCACGCGATCATGGGCCCCAACGGCTCGGGCAAGACCACCCTGGCCTATGCCCTGATGGGCCACCCGGCCTACCTGATCACGGGCGGCTCGGTGACCTGGAAGGGCCACGACCTGCTCAAGATGTCGGCCGACAAGCGGGCCCGGCTGGGGATGTTCCTGGCCTTCCAGTACCCAACCGCCATTCCCGGCCTGTCGGTGGCCAGCTTCATCCGCTCGGCGCTCAACGCCAAGCGAGCCGGCCTGGTGCCGGATCCGACGATCGACCCGACAGACGCGATCCGGGGCGGGATCTCGATGGGCGACTTCCGGCGCAAGATGCGCGAGAAGATGGCCCTCCTCAAGGTCGATGAGGGCTTCGCCAGCCGGTACGTCAACGAGGGCTTCTCGGGCGGCGAGAAGAAGCGCCTGGAGATGCTCCAGATGGCCGTCCTGGAGCCCGAGATGGCGATCCTCGACGAGACCGATTCGGGCCTCGACATCGACGCCCTGCGGATCGTCGCCGAAGGCGTCAACGCGATGCTCAACCCGGCGATGGGCGTCCTCCTGATCACCCACTACCAGCGCCTGCTCAATTACATCAAGCCCGACGTGGTCCACGTCCTGGCCCTGGGCCGGATCGTCAAGACCGGCGGGCGCGACCTGGCCCTCCGCCTCGAGGACGAGGGCTACGGCCCCATCCTGCGCGAGGAAGGCCTCGAGATCGACGTGCCCGACGAGGCACTCCTGGTGGCCGAGCCGGCCGAGGCCGTCCGCTAGCCGGGCGCCGACCGATGACGATCACCACCAATCCGGCGGAGACAGTACCCACGACGCGGCCATTCGACCCGCGCGTCCTGCGGGCCGACTTCCCGATCCTTCGGCGCGAGATCAACGGCCACCCCCTGGTCTACCTCGACTCGGCCTCGAGCAGCCAGAAGCCCGACGTGGTCATCGACGCCATCTCCGACTACTACCGCGAGTACAACGCCAACGTCCATCGCGGGATCTACACGATCGGCGAAGAGGCGACGGCCGCCTACGAGCTGGCCCGGACCAAGGTGGCCCGGTTCATCAACGCGCCCGACCGGCACGAGGTGGTCTTCACTCGCAACGCGACCGAGGCGATCAACCTCGTGTCCTATTCGTGGGGCCGGCGGAACATCGCCAAGAGCGACACGATCGTGCTGACCGAGATGGAACACCACGCCAACCTGGTGCCCTGGCAGCTCCTGGTCCAGGAGAAGGACGGCGACCTCGAGTTCATCCCGATCACCGATGACGGAATCCTCCGCCTCGACGTCTTCGAGGTCCTCCTGCGCCTCAAGCCGAAGCTCGTCGCCTTCACCCACGTCAGCAACACCCTGGGCACCATCAACCCGGTGCGCCAGATGGTCGACATGGCCCACGCCGCCGGGGCCCTGGTCCTGATCGACGGCGCCCAGGCCGTGCCCCACCTGCCGGTCGATGTGCAAGCCCTGGGCTGCGACTTCTACGCGTTCAGCGGCCACAAGATGCTGGGGCCGATGGGCTCCGGCGCGCTGTGGGCCCGGCGCGAGCTGCTCGAGGCCATGCCGCCGTTCCTGTCGGGCGGCGAGATGATCCGCGAGGTCCACCTCCGGCGCTCGGACTTCAACGACATTCCCTGGAAGTTCGAGGCCGGCACGCCCGCGGTGGGCGACGCGATCGGCCTGGGCGTCGCCGCCGACTATCTCGAGGCGATCGGGATGGACGCCGTCCGCGCCCATGAACGCGAGCTCGTCGCCTATGGCCTCGACGCCCTCCAGCGTGGCGTGCCCGGGATCGAGCTGTATGGACCCATGGATCCCGACCTGCGCGGAGGGGTGATCCCGTTCAACCTGCCCGGCATCCACCCCCACGACGTGGCCCAGGTCCTGGATCGTTCGGGCGTCGCCGTCCGCGCCGGCCACCACTGCACGCAGCCGCTGATGACGCGGCTCGGCGTCGCGGCGACGACGCGCGCGAGCTTCTACCTCTACTCGGTTCCCGAG
>DATGGC010000276.1:0-3887 GCA_035308745.1 Candidatus Limnocylindrales bacterium
GTCCCGGATCGCCCGCCGGATCGCCGCGACGCCCGACTCGTAGGCGCCCCGATCGAGGCTCGAGGTGAAGACGAGCTCCGGCTCCGACCGGCCGAGCGGCGGCGGATCCTGGTTGTCGGGACCGGTCTCGACGCGCCGCCGAACGGCCGCGAGGCGCTGCGCCAGGCGCTCGGCGCCGCCGTCGACGGCGCGGCCGCCCAGCCACGCCTGCCCGTTGCGGCGATCCCAGGCAAGGACCCAGTCGTGGAGCGCCAGGCGCAGGTCGGGCAGGCCCTGGTCGTTGGGGACGAGCTGCGCTCGCGGCTCGAGCCGGAGGCCAAGGTCGTAGCCCAGGAAGCCGGCCAGGCCGCCGATGAATGGCGGACCATCCGGGTCGGCGGCGGCGGCGGGCGACAGGCGCGCCAGCATCCGGCGTCCCTCGGCGAAGGGATCCGGTCCGGGACTCGGCCGAAGCAGGACCTCGAGCGGATCGGCGCTCAGGAAGCTCCAGCGCGATCGCCGACCGGGCCGGGCGCTCTCGAGCAGGACCAGGCCCGGCCAGCCGCGCAGCAGCTCGGCCGCGTCAATCGGGGCAACCCGATCAAGGGCCGGAATCCGCTCGAGGCGGACGGCCGGCTGGAGGCCGGGCGCGGCGCGGCGGGACGACGAAGCGAGGACCATCTCGCGATTATCGCCCGTCGGGCGCCGCCGCCCGACCTCGCCCGACCTCAGGCGGAAGGCGCCACGTACGTCTTCTCGATCGGCACGCCAACCATGGAGCCCCATTCGGTCCAGCTGCCGTCGTAGTTGCGAACCCGGCGATAGCCGAGCAGCTCGTGCAGGACGAACCAGGTGTGGGACGACCGCTCGCCGATCCGGCAGTAGGCAATGATGTCCTTGTCGGCGGTGACGCCCTTGGCGGCGTACAGCGCGGCCAGGTCGTCGACGCTCTTGAACGTGCCGTCCTCACGGACCGTCTGAGCCCAGGGGATCGAGGCCGCACCGGGGATGTGGCCGGCGCGCTGGGCGGTCTCGCTCAGGCCGGGAGGCGCCAGCAGCTCGCCGCTGTACTCGGCCGGGGCGCGCACGTCGACCAGGACCAGCTCCGAGTCCGACAGCCGGGGCAGGATGTCGTCGCGGAAGGCGCGCAATGCGAAGTCCGGCTCGGGCAGCCGGTACCCCGTGGCGGCGTAGCTGGGCACGTCCGTCGACAGCGGCAGGCCGTGGTCCAGCCAGTACTTGCGTCCGCCATCGAGGATTCGGACATCCTGGTGGCCGTACAGCTTCAGCTGCCAGTAGGCCCACGCCGCGAACCAGTTGTTGTTGTCGCCGTACAGCACGATCGTCGTCTCGGGACCGATCCCGCCCGCCGACAGGAGGGCTGAGAAGTCGTCCTGGCCGGCAATGTCACGGCGGATCCCGTCCGCCAGCTGGCTGGTCCAGTTCCAGCCCACGGCACCGGGCAGATGGCTCTGCTCGTACGAGGTGGTGTCGACGTCGACTTCGACGAAGCGGACATTCGAGTCCGCAAGGTGGGCCTGGGCCCAGGTGGCGTCCACGAGGACGGGAGTGGTGCTCATGTCGTTGGGGCTCCTGCGCTGCTCAATGGTTGGGAACGGCGGCGTGTGTCTGCGGACGACGATCTGCGCTGATCGGTCCGCCCGGGACACTGGTCGGTCAGGCGGAACGGCTCAGTCATCGAAGCCCGTGCCGCTCCGGCGGCTGAACGCGCGCAAGGATTCGTTGCAGGCGTCGGCCGCTCGCTGGACCTGACGGACGATCGAGGGATCCACCCGGCTGGAATCCTCGATCGTGATCGAGGCGCCCAGCGGCCCGTCGGCCAGCACGATCCCCGACCCGTTGCGGTAGTCGGACAGCCAGTTCGCCTGGAGGCCGACGAGGGCATCCAGGACCACGGCCGGGGCGAAGGTCCAGTCGAGGTAGGCCACGTTGAGGGCGGCGGCGATGTCGTCGATCCGGATCGCCTGGCCCCGGCCCAGGCGGGCCACGAGCTCGAGGATCCGGACCAGCGCGAATGGATCGCCCGATTCGGCGATGGCCGGCGGCTGGAGATTCGGATCGGCCAGGCCGGCCGGAGCGGGTCGCAGCGGGACCGCTCCGGGTCGAGCGGCGGCCGGGACATCGGCGCTGGGGTGGCTCACGAGCATGGGCTCCTGGGCGCGGACTGAGCCGTCCGCGACGAATACGAAGTTATCCGGTAGGACTGCTCCGAGACTACCACGCAGCGCCCGCGACGGGCGTTGAGGCCGCCAGCGCCCGAATCTTTATCGGAGCGACACCCGTTCTCGGCGGTTCTCGGTCAAACTGGTCCGAACAGCTTCGCACGAGTCCACCCAATCCGATGACGTTTCCCTCCGACGGCCCGGGCCCGGACCACGATTCTCCGGCCGGCGGCCTCGACTCCGGATCGACGCCGGCTCCCATTCCCGACGCACCCGGCTACGGTGCGCCCGACCTGTCGCCGATCGGCGCATCTGGCGGGCCACCCGTGCTCGGGCTGCAGCCCGCGTCGCAGTCAACCTGGGCGCCGCCGCCGGGCTGGCAGGCCACGATCCCCAGTCGCAGTCGGCAGGCCTCGAGGCGGGGCGTCGTGGCCTTCATCCTGGCGATCGCGATCGCCTTCGGCGCCGGCGGGGCGGTCGGCTTCTCGGCGTCGCCCGCGGCGAGCGGCGGCATCGGGCTGCCCCAGGCCAACGTCTCGTTCCCACCCGAGTTCAAGGTCTACGAGCAGGCCTGGCAGATCCTCCAGCAGAACTACGTCGATCCCAAGGCGCTCGATCCCACGACCCTCACCTACGGCTCGATCAGCGGCCTGCTGAGCGCGGTCGGCGACACGGACCACACCCGGTTCCTGTCGCCCCAGGACCTGGCCGACGAGAACTCCTCGCTGAGCGGCACGGTCGTCGGGATCGGCGCCGGGATGAGCACCGTCAACGGCCAGCCGATCATCCAGTCCGTGATCCCGGGCAGCCCGGCCGAGAAGGCGGGCCTGGTCGGCGGTGACACCGTCCTGAGCGTGGACGGGGTCTCGACCGACGGCGAAAGCGTGGACACGGTCGTGTCCAAGATCCGGGGCGATGCCGGGACGACCGTGACCCTCTCGATCCTGCACACCGGGGCGAGCAGCCCAATCGACGTCAGCATCGTGCGGGCCAAGGTCGATGTTCCATCGGTCAGCTGGGCCCTGATCCCGGGCACCAAGGTCGCCGACATCCGGATCGAGCAGTTCGCGACCAACGCGACCGACGAGCTGGTCACGATGATCGCCGCGGCCCGCACGGCCGGGGCGACGAGCCTGGTCCTGGACCTGCGCGGCAATCCCGGCGGCTACGTTGACGAGGCGGTCGGGGTGGCCAGCCAGTTCCTCAAGGACGGCGACGTCTATCGCGAGCAGGACCGCAGTGGCAAGATCAACGAGATCGCGGTCAAGCCGGGCGGCACGGCCACCGACCTGCCCCTGGCGGTCCTGGTCGACAACGGGACGGCCAGCTCGGCGGAGATCGTGTCGGGTGCGATCCAGGACGCCAAGCGCGGCACCCTGATCGGCGAGAAGACGTTCGGGACCGGCACGGTCCTCTCGCAGTTCAACCTGAGCGACGGCTCGGCCCTGCTGGTCGGCACGATCGAGTGGCTGACCCGTGACGGGCGGCAGATCTGGAAGCAGGGCATCGTGCCCGATATCACCCTCGACTCGACGCCCAAGGGCACGATCGTCACGCCCAGCCAGCTCAGCACGATGACGGCGGCGAAGCTCGCCAGCTCGGGCGACACGCAGCTGATCAAGGCTGTCTCGGTGGTCACGGGCGGGTCCTGATCCGCCACTGAGCCGGCTCAGTGGCCCTCGGCTCCCTCGCGCCGGGCTCCGTGGCGCCAGGCTTCGTGGCGCC
>DATGGC010000277.1:0-5731 GCA_035308745.1 Candidatus Limnocylindrales bacterium
GGCCAGCCGGCCAGGCTGACGCTGGCGCTGGCACCCGGCTCGACCTGGGGCAGCTCGACTTCGCCCGAGGCGACCGTGCCCGCCTCGGTCAGCAGCTCCCAGGTCGCCGCCAGCCAGCCGAGGTCACGGGCGTACTGGCGGTTCGTGATCGTCACCCGACCCGCCGCGAGGTCGGCGGGCGCGCCCGAGATCCGGACCGGCGACGCAAGGTGCTTGTGCTCCCACAGCGCGGGCTTCGGGCTGCGATCGGGGAAGACGAGGCCGTCGAGGCAGAAGTTGCCATCGTTGGGCTCATCCCCGAAGTCGCCGCCATAGGCCCAGCGCGTCGACCCATCGGGCAGCGCCTGGACGAGGCCGTGGTCCCACCATTCCCAGATGAACCCGCCCTGCAGCCCGGGCGTCGATTCGATCGCATCCCAGTACTCGGCCAGGGTGCCGTTGCTGTTGCCCATCGCGTGCGAGTACTCGCACATGATCAGGGGGTGGAGCTGGGAGCCGTTGGTGGCGTGGGCCACGATTCCCCCGATCGGCGGGTACATCGGGCAGGTGATGTCGGTGACGGTCTGCTTCGACCACCACTCGAAGCGGATCGCGCCCTCGTAGTGGAGCGGCCGGCTCGGGTCGTAGCGTCGGAGCCAGCCGGCGGCCGCGTCGTGGTTGTCGCCGTAGCCCGACTCGTTGCCCAGCGACCAGAGGATGATCGAGGGGTGGTTCTTGTCCCGGATCGCCATCCGTGAGACGCGCGAGACCCAGGCCGCCAGGTAGCGCGGGTCCTCGCACAGCGACGCCCAGAAGGCGTGCGACTCGATGTCCGCCTCGCTGATCACGTACAGCCCGAGCTCGTCGCATAGCTCGACGAGGGCGGGGTCGTTGGGATAGTGCGACGTGCGCACCGCGTTGAAGCCGAACTGCTTCATCTGGACGAGGTCGGCGCGGATCGACGCCCGGCTCGGGCTGCGGCCGTTGAACTGGTCGAAGTCGTGGCGGTTCACGCCATGGATCAGGACGGCCTGGCCATTCAGGAGCAGCTCGAGGCCCCGGATTTCCACTCGGCGGAAGCCGATCCGGAGGCGGACCTGCTCGGCGATGTCGCCGGCGGGCGAGCGCAGGACGACCGTCAGCGGATAGAGCGCCGGGACTTCGGCCGACCACGGACGGACGTCGGGGATCTCGATGTCCCAGGTGACCAGACCGTCGAGGGGCCGGGCGAGGCGCCGCTCGAGGGCCGGCCACTGGACGTTCGCCTCGTCGTCGGTCAGCGGGCCGCCGTAGGCGTGACGAGCGATCACCTCGCGCTGGGCCAGGTTCGTGCCGTCGACCCCGTGATCGCTGATCAGCGCCTCGGTCTGGACCGTCGCGACCTGGTCGCCCGGCTCGCCGACGGTTGCCTCGACGATCCAGCCCGGCTCCGGCTCGACGCCGGCGAAGCCGACTTCGGCGCGGAACTCGAGGGTCCCGGTCTTCAGGTCGTCGGTCAGGCCGCCGATCGCCCGGATCTCGGCCAGGTGGACGCGGCCCGTGGCGTACAGGAACACGGAACGGGTGACGCCGCCGTGCCACCACTCGTCCTGGTCCTCGATATAGGTCGCGTCGGACCACTTGATGACCCGCAGCCGGAGGGTGTTGGTGCCGCTGGTGACCGCGTCGGTCAGGTCGAACTCGGCGGCCAGGTGCGAATCCTTGCTGAGGCCGACTTCGGCGCCGTTCAGGTGGACGACCAGGAGGCTCTCGGCCGCCCCGACCTGGAGCACGATCCGGCGCCCGGACCACGATTCAGGCAGCTCGAACGTGCGCTCGTAGATGCCCGTCGGATTCGCCTCGGGGACGTGCGGCGGGGTGCCCGCGAAGGGCATCTGGACATTCGTGTAGTGGGGCTTGTCGAAGGTGTCCTGCATGGTCCAGACGCCTGGTACCTGGATCTCGCGCCACTGGCCCGTGGGCTCCGCGTCGGCCCGCTCGAGGAGCTCGAACTGCCAGGTCCCGTCGAGCTCGAGGCGCTCGTCGTGCGGGACGGCGTGCATCGGCAGGCGATGCAGGCTGATCAGCTCGGGGTTCTCCCAGAGGACGGCTGGCACGGGTGCAACACCTCTCGCTCGGAGCGCCGGTCGGCGGACGGGACGCCGTCAACGGTAGCGGATTCGGCACTGCGATCGAACTGCGATCGGCGGGTCGGAAGGTAGGCAGTGCCGAGGCATCGGCGTGGCTAGCTGATCGACGTCACCAGGAGAAGTTCGATGCATCGTTTCGTCCGGGCCGCAGCGGTCGGCCTGATCGCGGGAACGTTCACCCTGGCCGGTTGCTCGGGCAGCTCGGGCGCGGGCGCTACGGCTGCGGCCGGAGCGTCGAGCGTCGCCGGCGCATCGAGCGGGCCGGCAGCCTCGGTTGCGCCCACCGGCGGCGCGACGGCGACCTGCAAGCAGCTCCAGTTTGCCGATGTCCAGCCGCTCCTCGACGCGCCGATCACGAACGTGGAGGTGACCGCGGCCGGGCTCAGTGGCGGCGGGCAGGAATGCCGCTTCGAGGCGGCGGATCCAAGTGTGAACGTCGACGTGACCGTGGTCGGCGGCGATGACGGGACGACCCAGTACAACAGCGACATCTCGGAATTCGACCACCCGGCCCCATTGCCGGGCGTGGGCGACAAGGCCATGTGGGACTCGAACGATGAGTCGGCCGGGTTCGCCGCGATCAAGGGCAACGAGTACTGCAGCGTCGGCGTCGAGGCCGAGGACGTCCCGGGCGTGGGCGCCTTGATGGACGCCGCCGACAACACGAACCAGATCGGCGACGCGAACTACCTGATCATCGCAACGGCCCTGGCCACGGTCTGCAACCGGATCTACGGCAGCGGCAACACGACCGTCGACCTCAGCGGCCTGGCGCCCGGACCATCGGTCTCGCCCGCGTTGTAGCCCTGGCCGTCATGTCCGCCGGTCCGTCGGTCCGTCGCTCCTCGCGGTGGTCGGCGGCCGGCGGCCGCGGTACGTGGCATCGTCGCGTGGCAGCTTCCCGAGGCCCGGGTTTCGCCAAATTCCACCGTCAGCCGCGTTGTGGTCGGATCGGGCCCGAATCGGGCGCGAAATCGGCCAACGCCGTTCGTCCCCACGCACGAGCCAGGCCCTGCTAACCCGTCGCCGACCCGGAAACGGGGGCGGCTGCGACCATACAGCGGCTGGTGGTGGAATCTGTCAGCGCGGCGGACGGCGGCCGGACGTCCACCGGCGCGATTCAGACGGGCTGGTCGTCCGGGGTCCACGTCGCTCGGTCGTAGACGACCGTCAGCGAGGAGCTGTTGGGACCGGTGACCGCGCTCCGCTCGAGGCCGCCGCCGAAGAGGCCCTGGAGAATCCCCACGTGGCCGGTGGACCAGATGCGCGAGCTGACCACGTAGCCGTCGCGCGCCATCTGGGCGGCGTCTTCGGCGGCTTGCGCCTCGACGACCGCCTCGCGATCGCCCGTGAATGTCCGGATGACCTGTCCATCCCCCATCGACAGATCCTCTCACACCATGGAAGTGCCACGGCAATCGCCCCAACCGGCGGGCGCGTTACCCTCGGGGAATGGAACCCGACGATCTCGATGTCCGTCCCGCGACCAAGGCGGAGGCAGCCGACATTCGAGCGATGCACGCGGCGACCGGCACGGCCTGGGACGAGGCCGCCGAGCGCTACGAGGGTTGGCTTGCCGAAGCGATCGAGCTGATCCGGGGCGGCGGCAGCAACCTGTTCCCCGAGGAAGAGGAGCTGCTCGGCGACCTCCACGGAACCAGCCGGGCGATCCACCTTCAATGCGCCGGCGGCCGCGACACCCTGTCGCTGTGGCGGCTCGGGGTCGCCGAGGTCGTGGGTGTCGATCTGAGCCCGCGAATGATCGACCTTGCGGAGCGGCTCACCGCCGCCACCGGCGCGCCGGCTTCCTGGCTCATCTCGGATGTGCTCGACACGCCCCACGAGCTCGACGGCACCGCCGATCTCGTATACACCGGCCGCGGCTCGCTCCTCTGGCTCCAGGACCTCGACGGGTGGGCTGCGGTCGTCGCCCGGCTGCTCGCCCCCGCTGGCCGGCTCGTCCTGTTCGAAGGGCACCCGTTCGAGTGGCTCGTCGACGGCGACGACGACGGCCGCTGGGTCCTGACCGACTACGACTACTTTGCCGGCCCTGAGGCGTCGCGCGGCTGGTCGCCCGGCTTCATCGACCACCTCTCGATCCCCGACGGCCAGCAGCACTGGAAGTTCTCGCGCGCCTGGACCCTCGGCGAGGTCGTCACGGCGGTGGCCGGCGCCGGCCTGCGCGTCGAGCGACTGGTCGAATACCCCCGCGACTGGTGGAGCGGCCACGGCGACATCGTCCCCGACGAGCGCGGACGCCTGCCGCTCTCCTTCGGCCTGGTCGCGACGCGACCCGCGGCGGGCTCGATCAGCTAGAAGGGCTGGGGCGGTCCCGGGCGTGGATCGTGAGCAGCGACGCGATTCCGGAAAAGGCGAACAGGGCCGCGACGGGGAGGATAACGATCGGGGTTGGTCCGCTCACCAGGATGACGGCGCATCCGATCGCGACGATCACGCATGCGACGCCAGCCAGGATCGCAGCCTTCGCCCCGCCGGCGAGGATGAGCATGGCTAGCACGAGCGTCGGCGGTGCGGCGAACAGCAACGCCAGGAGGCCGATCACGCCACCGAATTCGTCGGTGCTGGTGATGTCGTTGAGGACGTGGATCGACCAGAGCGCAAGGGCGGCGTCGAAGATCACCAGGGCCCAGCCACCGGCGCGCCGAAGTCCGACCTGTTGCGGGACGACCATCGAGACCATCGTAGGCGCCCGCCGCGGGCAGCCAGGGGGCGCGGAACGCTCAGGTGCCGTGCTGCCAGGAGGACATATAGGCGACCTGCTCCGGGGTCATCGGGTCGAGCGTGATCCCCAGGGCGGCCAGCTTGAGCCGGGCCACCTCGGCGTCGATCGCTTCGGGCACGACGTAGACCCGCGCCTCGAGCTCGGCGTGGTGGAGCGCGACGTACTCGGCCGACAGCGCCTGGTTGGCGAAGCTCATGTCCATCACCGCGGCCGGATGGCCTTCGGCGGCGCCCAGGTTGACCAGCCGGCCCTCGGCGATCAGGTTCAAGCGCTTGCCACCCAGGTCGAACTCCTGGACGTTGTCGCGGACCTCGCGGACATGGCCCTCGGCCATCTCGCGCAGGGCGGCCAGGTCGAGCTCGGCGTCGAAGTGGCCGGAGTTGGCCATGATCGCACCCTCGCGCATCGCGGCGAAGTGCTCGCGCCGGAAGACGTTGACGTTGCCCGTGGCGGTGATGAACAGCTGGCCCCAGCCGGCCGCCTGCTCGGCGGTCATCACCTGGAAGCCGTCCATCAGCGCCTCGAGCGCGCGGATCGGGTCGACCTCGATCACGGCAACGTGCGCCCCGTGGCCGGCCATCCGGGCCGCGATCCCCTTGCCCACCCAGCCGTAGCCCGCCACGACCACCTGCCGCCCGGCGATCAGGATATTGGTCGCGCGGAGGATCCCGTCGAGCGTCGACTGGCCGGTCCCGTAACGGTTGTCGAAGAGGTGCTTGGTCTGGGCCTCGTTGACGGCCACGACCGGGAAGCGCAGGGCGCCGTCGGCGGCCATCGCCTTGAGCCGGATCACACCCGTCGTGGTCTCCTCGGTCCCGGCCAGGACCTCCTTGAGCTAGTCCGGCCGGTGCTCGTGGAGCAGGCCGACCAGGTCGCAGCC
>DATGGC010000278.1:0-6586 GCA_035308745.1 Candidatus Limnocylindrales bacterium
ATCTTCCCGCGCCTGCTGGGCGACCTGATCCGGGTCACCAAGCAGGATGTCTTCTTCTTCGGCCCGGCCGGCGGTGACCGGCGCTACGACGGCGAGCACCTGCCGACCTGGGTCGACTATGACGCGGCCTTCTACGGCGTCCCGGCGATCGACGGGCGAGGCGCGAAGCTCGCCCCGGACCGCTACGGCCCGGTCTTCGACCCGTCGAGCGGCGAGCGGATCGTGGACCCCGACTCAACGCGCCTGGCGCGCGAGTACGTCGGCCGGCGCTTTCCGGGGCTGGCGACCCAGCCGGTCGTGGAGACGCGGGTCTGCCAGTACGAAGTCACGCCCGACAGCCACTTCATCATCGACCGTCACCCGGAGCTGGCCAATGCCTGGATCGCCGGTGGCGGATCCGGCCATGGCTTCAAGCACGGCCCGCGGATCGGGGAATACCTGGTCGGCCGGATCCAGGGCGCGCCGCTTGGCCCGGGCGAGGAGCGCTTCGGGCTGGACCGGCCGCGGGTCGCCGATTCCGCGTTGCGGACCGGTGGCGATGCGATGGTCAGCGGCTGGCAGGGCTACTAGCCCTACTCGTTGACCTCCAGCGGACCGTCGGCTTCGAGCTGGACCCGGCCGTCCTCGACCACCACCACATAGCGGGCGATCGGCTGCTCGGCCGGCGGGTCGAGCGCCTCACCGGTCTCGAGGTCGAAGCGTGACAGGTGCAGTGCGCAGGTCAGGCTGCCACCGGTCAGGAAGCCCCGGTCGAGCTCGAAGTACTCGTGGCTGCAGATCCCCTGGAAGTCCCGGTAGTCACCGCCGACATTGACCACCAGGACCGGCTCGACGCCGTCCACCCAGGCCATCTTCATCTCGCCGGGGCCGACCTCGGAGGCGGCCAGCAGGTCGATCCGCATCAGGCGGCAGAGGCATCCGCCAGCGGCCCGGCCCACTTCGCCTCGAGCAGGTCGCGCAGTCGATCCTGGGCATCGGCCATCGGCACCCGGGCAACCACCGGCTCGAGGAAGCCGAGGACGATGAACTTGCGAGCGTCGTCAGGGTCGATCCCCCGGCTCTCGAGGTAGAACAGCTGGGTCTCGTCGATCGGCCCGACGGAGCTCGAATGGGCCGCCCGGCGGCAATCGGGCTGGTCGATCTCGAGGCTCGGGATGGCCACGGCCCGGGCGTCCTTGGACAGGTTCATCCCGAACTCGCCCAGGAAGCTGTCGGTCCCGACGGCGCTCTTCTCGATCGTGATCAGGCCCTTCATGAATGTCCGGGCGGCATCCTTGAGGGCGCCCTTGCTGAGCAGGTTGCCGGTCGTGCCGCGGCCCAGGTGGGTGGTGAAGCTGGTCAGGTCGAAGAGCTGGGTGCCGTCGCCGAAGACGATCTCGACCTGCTCGACCGAGCTCCGGTCGCCGGTCAGCCGGTTGTCGACCCGGCTCCGGACGAGCCGGCCGCCGAGCTGGGCGAGGGCCCAGTGGAGCGCCGCGCCTTCGCCGATGTCGGCCCGGCGCTGCTGGAACGCGATCGTATTGGCCGGCAGGTTCTGGATCGAGGCGACGGACAGCTCCGAATCGGGGCCCAGGTGGAGCTCGAGGGTGCCGGTGAACAGGGCCTGCGGCGCACCCGGGACGGGCGGCCGGTCGGCCGACGAATCGAGCTCCTCGAGGACCGATGCCGAAGCCCCGGGGCCGAGGTCGACGATCGTCCGGGTCAGCAGGGCACGACCGCCCTGGCCCACTTCCCAGCGCAGGATGACCGGGCGGCCCAGCTTCACCCCGGCGGGCACGTGCAGGACGATGCCCTGGTTCCAGCCGGCCCGGGTCAGCTGGGCCAGCTTGTCGTCGGCCGGCAGCGCGTCCCCGTCGGCCAGCAGGCGTCGAGCGAGCCCATCATCGCGGGCGACGAGGCCGCCGAGCGTCTCGAGCACGACACCGGCCGCCCGGGTCTCATCGTCGAGGGACAGGGCCGTGACCCGATCCTCGCGGAGCGAGGCGATCCCGGCGGCGCCGTCGGGGACGGTCGCGCCATGTTCGGTGGCCGGCGCCGTCGCCGGGTTGGGCCAGGGCTGCACGTCGGCCAGCTCGGCCAGGCGCAGGTCCAGGTAGGTGGTGTACAGCCGGTTGCCCTCGACGGGCAGGGCCTGGAAGCGCTCGAACGCCGCCCGGCGATCCGCCGCCAGCCAGTCCGGCTGCCGGCCGGCCAATGACTCGACCAGGTCCTGGGCGAGGTTGAAGGTGAGGTCGGCGGGTGCCTGGCGCGGGACGCGCCCGACGGTCATCCGAGCGACCCCTCCATCTCGAGCTTGACCAGACGGTTGAACTCGATCGCATATTCCATCGGGAGCTCCTTGGTGAAGACCTCGAGGAAGCCCTGCACGATCAGGTTCTGGGCCTCGTTCTCGGTCAGCCCACGGCTCATCAGGTAGAAGATCTGGTCGGCGCTGATCTTGCCCACGACCGCTTCGTGGGTCATCGTCGTGTCGTCTTCCTGGATGTCGATGTAGGGGTACGTGTCGCTCCGGCTGATGTCGTCGAGCATCAGGGCGTCACAGCGGACCGAGGCGACCACGTTCGTGGCCCCGGGCATCACCTTGAGCGAGCCGCGGTAGGTCGCCCGGCCGCCGTCCTTGCTGACCGACTTGCTGACGATCCGGCTGCGGGTGTTCTTGGCCAGGTGGATGGCCTTGGCCCCGGTGTCCTGGTGCTGGCCCTTGCCAGCCACCGCGACGCTGATGATGTCGGCCGTTGCGCCTTCGCCGCGCAGGTAGATCGCCGGGTACTTCATCGTCAGCCGGCTGCCGGTGTTGGCGTCGATCCACTCGACGGTCGAGTTGGTGTGGGCGTGGGCCCGCTTGGTGACCAGGTTGTAGACGTCGTTCGACCAGTTCTGGATCGTGGTGTAGCGGACCTTCGAGCCGGGCAGGGCGATCACTTCGACCACCGCGGCATGGAGCGAGTCGGTGGCATAGATCGGGGCGGTGCAGCCCTCGATGTAGTGCACCTTGGCGCCCTCGTCGACGATGATCAGCGTCCGCTCGAACTGGCCCGTGTTCTCGCCGTTGATCCGGAAGTAGGCCTGCAGCGGCAGCGGGACCTCGACGCCCTTGGGGACGTAGACGAACGAGCCGCCCGACCAGACGGCGCTGTTGAGGGCCGCGAACTTGTTGTCCTCGGGCGGCACGACCGTGGCGAAGTACTGGCGGAACAGCTCGGGATATTCCTTGAGCGCCTGGTCGGTGCCCATGAATACCACGCCGATCTTGCTCAGCTCCTCGCGGACCGAGTGGTAGACGACTTCGCTGTCGTACTGGGCGCCGACCCCGGCCAGGAACTTCCGTTCGGCCTCGGGGATGCCCAGCTTCTCGAACGTCGCCTTGATCTTCTCCGGGACGTCGTCCCAGGACTTCTCCTCACCGGCCGACGGCTTGCGGTAGTAGACGATCTTGTCCAGGTCGATATCGAGCAGGTTGCCGCCCCACGTGGGCATCGGGCGCTTCTCGAAGTGCTCGTAGGCTCGCAGACGGAACTGGAGCATCCAGTCCGGCTCGTCCTTGAACCGGCTGATGTCCTCGACGGTCTCCCGGGTCAGGCCGCGCTTCGTCTGGGCGAGGTAGTCGATGTCATCGTGGAAGGCGTATTCATCGCGGCGGTCGCTGACGATTTCGCGGGTCGTCGTCATCGGGTCTCCAGACGGCGGGGCTGCCGGTTCGGATTGGGTCTCGGGTCAATCCCGACCAATAGTATCGGAATTCCGCCGGCGAGCGTCAACGCGAGGCCGGGAGAGGAGATAAGGCCCTCCCATCTGTCGCGAACCCGGACAGGAGAACGGCTGACGAGGAGCCGCCGCCCGTGTGGTAGATTCCCTGGCAGCCCCAACGGATCGGTGCGGAGCACGACAACTGTCCTCCTCCAAGACCGGACCCGCAGGGATCAATCGTCATCGACCCCCACTGGGTCGCCCACGAGAGGAGGCCAATATGGCCCGCGTATATCCGACGGCGTCGACGCCGTCCCCGTTCTCCCCCGGCCTGCCCGCCTTCGAGGTCGACGGCGCTGACGTCATGCCGACGATCCACGCCCCGGCAGGCTTCCGGTTCGGCCTGCCCGCCTTCGTTGTCCGCGGCGATCGCCTCTACTCGACGATCCACTCCGCGGCCCTGTTCGGCTACGAGACGGCTGTCCTGGAGCTGCGCGGCAATCAGCTCTTTCCGACGGTCGATGCCGCCGACGTCTTCCACTACGGCGTGGCCGCGTTCGAGGTCCGCTAGTTCAACGCGCACGGGCGACGGAGCGGCCCTGACACACGCCGTGACGTCGCCCCCGCGCACTTCATCGCCATCGGCCCGAGGCCGCCCGCGTAAAGGAGTTGCTATGTTCAGGGTCCAGAACCCCGACTTCATCGCCGAGAAGTTGGCCAGCGAGTTGCTACCTGACCAGGAGTTCCGGGAAGTCGTCCAGAACGCACTCGAGGCCGTTCGCCGCCGCATGCAAGCCGACGGCTCGAGCGAGGGAGGGCGGGTCGAACTCGATGTCGACTGGAACCTTCTGGCCGCCTCGGGCGACTGGTACCTCGCGTGCGCCGACAACGGCGACGGGATGAACAGGAGCGAGATCGAGCTTTATACGACAACCCTTGCTGTCGTCGGTGCTGGTAACAGCCAGTCCATTACGGGCAATCAAGGGATGGGCCTCAAGGTCAGCGGACCAACCCGTCACAAGAAGGGTGTTGTGCTTCGGTCGCTGAAGGATGGAGAGCGGAGCATGGTCCAGATAGGCTGGAATGAGGACGAGCGCGGGTATGGACTGCTACCGATCGGCGAGGAAGGTCGACTGACAGTCACCCCGGCCAAGGATCTCTTTCCACCCTTCGTCCTCGAGCAAGGTTCCGGCACGGTTGTGTCGTTCTTGGGCAGCGTGGACCACGACAATACCTTCGTGCCGCCTGGGCGGCCCCGTGGTTGGCTCTTTCGCTACTTGAACGCGCGCTATTTCCGCCTTTCCCACGATGGCATCCAAGTCCGCGTTCGGGTTCCATCCGGCGATCAGGACGAGTGGCCGAGGACGCCCGAGGAAGCCCGCGATCGAGTCAACAAGAAGGGTGGATCATCGTTCAACCCGAGCGTGGTCTATGGGACAGCGACCGTGTGGGACGACGCTGCCGACCGACTCGGGATCGGCCGCCGGGACGTGATGCATCTTTCCGGAGATCCTCTCGCCGCCGTTCCGCCCGCCGACCTTCACTGGTGGGTGCTGCCGACTGGTCCGGGTACGGATGTTTCTAGCCGGACGTTCGGTGGGGGCGCCTTGGCAATTCTCTACCAAGGTGAGCTGCATGACTGGCGCTCGAGCAGCCAGGCGAACCCGTTCTTTGCGCGGCTGGGCATTCTATTCGGCAAGAATCGAGTTGCGTTCGTCCTAGAGCCGAAGGGCCCCAAAGTGAGCTCGGATTTTGCGAGAGCCCACGTCTTGGTCGATGGCACACCCGTCTTCGAGAGCGATGCGTGGGATGTCTGGGCCAAGCAATTCCGCACAAATATCCCGGACGTAATCAAGGCCACGATGGCCGAGGAGCAATCGAGGCTTGAGGTTGAAGATCCCGACCGGATCCGTCGGATTCGGGACCGGCTGACTGAGGTCCTCCAGCTTCTCAAGCCGCGGCGTTTCCGCCCAACGACTGCCGGAACCATGCGGGCAAGTGGGTCCGAGGTAGCCGGGGCAGGGGCGGGTGACGGGGAAGTCGCCGAGCGCAAGGTTGGCACGGGGCACCGTCGGAATTCGGGCGGAATGCGCGGCCTTGCTTCCTTGCTACCGCAGGCCGACGACGGCGGCGCGGAAGCCGATGAGGTCTACAGTGAATTCAAGCTGGATCCGCGGTGGGTAAGTCCTGAAGAGGCCGACGACTTCACGCTTGTGAACTCGAACGGCGCGGGTCTCAAGGATCGAGCGGCAGCACTGGCGGGAGCCGACGCACGCACCGCACCAATTCTTCTCCTTAACCGCGAGTTTCGAGGTTTTCTGTCGTTGGTCGAAGCCGTGAGTGAATGGGCGAATCCCGAAGGAGATGACGACAAAGGCAAGTTGATCGAAAGCGCCACGCGGGAGTGGACCGAGCAGAAGATGATCGAGGCAGTCTATGGAGTCCGCCAGTTGGACAATGGTCGGACATGGATCACTCAGAACTTTGACGATGCACTGAGTCCCGTGGCCCTCACTGCTGCCTTTATGGCCGATCGTTACCACACCCTGCGCGAAGTGAAGCGTGCGGTCGGCGGGCTTCGCGCCGTTGGAGCCGCATAGACGAAAGCCCGGATTGACGAAGGGGCTTCCGGCCGCGGTCCTAAACCCGGCGCCGGCCGGTCATGCAGGCGGCGGGCCACGGCATGTTAGCCCCTCCACACTTCCAAGATGCGGGCCGCTGCGTCGGCTGTCGGTTCGTGTGCCCACACTCGGATCGACGTCCACCCCGCGGCCAGTAGCCGCGCGTCAGTCTCGCTATCTCGCAATCGGTTCGCTTCGATTTTCGACCGCCACCATTCAGAATTCGCGTGCGGCCATGTGCCGTGGATAGGACACCCATGCCAGAAGCATCCGTCCAC
>DATGGC010000279.1:0-10133 GCA_035308745.1 Candidatus Limnocylindrales bacterium
CCGCACAGCCAGAGGTCGGCTCCGGCCGCGGTCAGGCTCCAGATGTTCGAACGGGCCACCCGCGAGTGGAGGACGTCGCCCAGGATCACGACCTTCCGCCCGCGCAGGTCGCCGCCCGGCAGCCGCTCACGGAGCGTGAACAGGTCGAGCAGGGCCTGGCTCGGGTGGGCGTGCCAGCCGTCCCCGCCGTTGAGGATCGAACCCGAGAAATGGGCGGCGGCCAGGTTGGCCGCGCCCGACGTCGCGTGGCGGATCACGATCATCCGGGCGCCGAGGGCCTCGACCGTGCGGATCGTATCGACCAGCGACTCGCCCTTCGAGACGCTGCTCGAGGCGGCCGTGATGTTGACCACGTCGGCGCTCAGGTTCTTGGCCGCGACCTCGAAGCTGACCCGCGTCCGGGTCGAGGCTTCGTAGAACAGGATCGTGACGCCCGTGCCGCGGAGGGCCGGGACCCGGGCGATCGGCCGGGCGAGGACCTCCTTCATCGCCTCCGCCGTGCGCATCACCAGCTCGATCTCGGGCCAGCTGACCAGGTCGAGGTCGAGCAGGTGGCGATGGGGCCAGGGGCTGGGTTGCGAGGCCGGCGCCGCGTCGACCGAGGGAACCGGCAACGGCGTCGGCACGACGGCCGCCGGTCCGCCGCTGCCCTGCTCGGTCGCTGCGGCCGTCATCGGCGGGTCATCCGCCGGCGCCGGCGACCACCGGCGTCCGCTCGAGGCGCTCGATCACGACCCCGTCCTCGGCGTCGGTCTCCTCGAGGTGGACCCGGACGAGCTCTTCGCGCGAGGTGGGCACGTTCTTGCCGACATGGTCGGCCCGGATCGGCAGCTCGCGATGGCCGCGATCGACGAGGACGGCCAGGCGGATCGCCTGGGGCCGGCCGAAATCGACGAGGGCATCCATGGCGGCACGGATTGTCCGGCCGGTGTACAGCACGTCGTCGACGAGGACGATCGTGGCGCCGTTCAGGTCGAAGGGCAGGTCCGTGCCCTTGACCACCGGCTGCTGGGCGATCAGCGACAGGTCGTCGCGGTAGAAGGTGATGTCCAGGGCCCCGACCGGCAGCTGGACGCCCTCGTTCTCGAAGATCGAGGCGGCGATCCGGTGGGCGAGGGGCACGCCCCGGCGCTGGATCCCGATCAGGGCCAGCCCGGCCGTCCCGGCCTGCTTCTCGACGATCTCGTGGCTGATCCGGATCGTCGCCCGGCGGACCTCGTCCGCGGTCATGATCTGGCGACCCGACATGCTCTCCTTCCCGGCCTCACAGAACCGGTCGTTAAAGGTCCGGCCCAGTCTAGCGCAGGGTCAGTAGATCGAGACGGTCACCAGGGTCGTGCCCGAGTACGACGGGCAGCCGCAGATCGTGAAGAAGTCCGGCTCGTACATGTCGATGATCCGGGTCGGCTTGAACGAGGCCGAAGGCCCGTAGTCGTTGACCACCCGATTGAGGCAGCCGCCCGCGCCGCACACGCGGATGATCGTGCCCGCCGGCAGGCGCATCGCCGTCGTGCCATTGGTGTAGAAGCTGGCGTAGCCCTTCAGGACGTACTTGGGCGGCTTGATCGTGGTCGTGAAGCCGGGCACAGGCTGGGTCCGGACGACCGTCTTCGCCAGCGGAGCTTGGAGGGCGCCGCTGAGGGGCTCGGCGAACCGGGCCGACGTGTCGAGGGCATTGGCCGAGCGCAAGGCTGGGTCAGCCGGCGCGACCACAGAAGTGGTTTCGCCTGACGCGTCGCTGAGCAATGGCTGGAATGCCGCAGCTTCGATCGCATGGACTGGGCTGGGGGTTCGCGAGCCCACGATGCCGGGTGCGGCGACCAGTGCGAGCGCGGCGCTGAGCGCGGCGCACGCGACCAACTTGAGTCGCACTGGGGGCAGGATAACCCGATCGGCTGGGTCGGACAACCCATTCGGCCCATGCCCAACCCGGACGATCTGTCAAGGGACGACGATCAGGGCCCCGTTCTCGAGTGGCTGGACCGAGGTCTTGCCGGCGTTTGCGCCGGTCCAGGCGAGGACCGACAGGCGGCTGCCGGTGCCGTCCTGGCCGGGCGGCGTGGCCCACACCAGCTGGCCGTCACGGAGGGCAAAGCCGCGCAGCGCCGGTGTGTCCAGCAGCAGGGCCGGCGGGGCAGAGCTCGTCTGGCCGGAGGCCTGGTCGATCGTCAGCAGGCTCAAGCTACCGAGGCCGGGATTCTCCGGATCGGCGACCCACACGCCGAGGTGCTGGCCGGTTCGATCCCAGCGGACGTCCCAGTCCGTCCCGGCATCGAGCGGCAACGGATGGGCGGCCGCGGCGCCGGTTGCGCTGTCCGGGGCGGTGCTGACCTGGGGCCAGCTGGCGACTTCGAGGCCGCCCTTCTGCGGCAGCCACAGGCCGCTGGCCGGGTCGAAGCTCAGGGTGCCCGACCAATAGGCGACCCAGGTGCCGGACGGATCGACTACCGGCCGCCAGCCGTCGAGGCCCGCGATCCGGGTCGCATCACCGGTGGCTGGATCGACCAGGAAGGCCGCCGGAGTGGCGAGCTGGACCGGAGCCGGGGAGCTGGCGAGGGCGGCCTGCCCAGCGGCGGTCGAAGGCCCCGCGCTGGGTGCGCTGCTGGGCGACTGATCGGGCACGACCTCGCTTGACGGCGAAGGCGCCGGACTCGCCTCCCCGGACGGGCTGGCGTCGGGTGCCGCCGATCCGCTCGGCAGCGGATGGCCCTGGGCGTCGACCGGGATCGCCCGGCTGACCAGGATCTGGCCCGCGACCCAGCCCGAGAAGACGGAGCCATGGTCGGTGGTGATCGGCTGAGCGGCCGGCCAGCCGGATTGCCAGACATACACGTCGGGCCCGGTTGCCGTACCGGCCGGGCGAGCCGAGAAGGCGAACCACTGGCCGTCGGGGCTATAGGCCGCCTGGTCGCCGACCAGGGTCACGTCGCTCAGGATGGCCAGCGTCGCGGCCGCCGTCGGCGCCGGCGTGCCGGACGCGGGCGGGCTGACGGCCGGCGCGGATGAAGCGTTCACCAGGGTCGGGCTGGGCGGTGGCGGGGCTGTCGAGGCCGTGGCCGACGGCCGGACACTGGCCGACGCGGTTGGCGTGGCGCTCGAACCCGAGGGCGAGGCACTCGCCGGCGGGCCCTGCGCGGGACTGCTCGTCGGCGCCACCGACGGCGGCGAGGTGCTCTCGGGGCTGGCCGCCGGCGCGGCCGGCACGGCCATCACGAACAGCGTCGTGCCGGACTTGTCGGGCGTCGGCCCGATCGCCACGGCCTGGCTCGCGTTGGATGGCGACAGGACGAGCGAGCTCGGGACCGTGGGCAGGCTGGCGAGGCTCCGGGCGACGCCGGCCAGCGGCGGGCAGTCAGGCTCGGCGCCGGTCGGGCAGACCTTGTTGACGTCGGCCGTGACGAGGGACAAGCCGCCCGATGCCTTGGTCACGACCCAGGTCACCTCCGAGCTGGCCACGGTCATCGGGGTGACCGCCGGACCGAACGACGGCACCGGCTGGGGATTGCCCGAGGCCTGGGCGATCCCGCCCGGTGGCGTGCCGCTACCGGCGAACAGGCTCGGTCCGACGATCGCGATCACCAGGACCAGGGCCACACCGCCGCTCAGGATGGCGACCGGGCCCCAGCGTCGCGGCAGTCGATTCGGGCCGCCGGGATGGCGGGCGTGCTCGCGCTCGAGGGCCGCGCTCGTCCGGGCCCACAGGTCGCGAGGCGGCTCGATCGGTGGCAAGGCACGCAATGCGACCCGGTCAGCTTCGTACGCGGCGGCCAGCGCCCGGCAAGCCGGGCAGCCTGCCAGGTGCTCCTCGAGGGCCGCCTCGTCGATCGGCGGCAGGGGCTGGTCGAGGCGGACGGCAGCCAGCCGCTCGGCGCGCTCGTGGGTCATGGGCTCGCTCATCGCGGCGTCCGGCGGTCGGCCGGCGAGCCAAGCTCGGACGCAGCGTCGGCAGCCGCCTGGGCATCACGTTCGGCGCTCAGCTCACGGCGCAAGCTGTCGCGGGCCCGGGTCAGGAGGGCCCGGGCGGCCACGTGGCTCACACCCAGGGCGCTGGCCAGCTCGAGGCCGGTCAGGTCGTGCAGCTCGGCCAGCAGGAGCGCGGCGCGCTGCCGTTCCGGAATGCGGGCCAGGGCACGTTGCAGGTCGCTCGACAGGCGGCCCTCGAGCGCCAGGTGCTCGGCCGACGGGGCGCTGCCGTGGGACTCGCCGGTCCACGGCAGGAAGCGCACGATCTTGCGCCGGCGGATCTCGTCGAGTGCCACTCGATGGGCGATCTGGTACAGCCAGGCCCGGGCGTGGGCCGGATCTTCGAGGGTGTCGTGGGCCCGGTACGCCTTGATGAAGGCGTCCTGGGTCAGGTCGGCGGCCAGCTCCGGGTCCCGCAGCATCCGGACGAGATAGGCATAGATCTCGCCGTGGTGCTTCTGGAACAGCTCCTCGACGAAGACGTCGGCCGCGGTCCGGGCCGGCGAGCCGGTCAAGGCGCGTTCCATGGGGATGCTGAGCTGGGCAAGCTGGCCGATTGGGTCCACGGGCGAAAGACGGGCTCGAGGCAGGCCGTGTGACGGGCCATCCGGCGGGTCGTTGGGATCGGGCCGCCCATCAGGACCGGGCGCCCGTCCCGGCGACGGTGCCGGGAGCCGTCCGGGTCTCCGTCCGCCCTGCCCTGGCCGAGCGGAGGAGCTCCTCGACGGCGTCCTCCGGCGAGACGGGATTGACCGGCAGGCCGGTGCCCAGCTCGAGGCCGGCGATCTCCCGGAGTCGCGGGTGGACCTCCCAGTGCCAGTGGTAGGTCGCGTCGATCCGCTCCTGGAGCGGGGCGGTGTGCAAGACGAGGTTGTGGGGCGGCCCGTCGAGCGCGGCCAGCAACCCCAGGACTCGCCGGAGCGCCTCCGCGGTCGCCGCCACGTCGATGTCGGTCGCCCGCCCGAAGTCGGCGGCATGGCTGCGGGGCACGATCCAGGCCTCGAACGGCGACCGCGATGCGTACGGTGCGAATGCGACGCTCGAGGCGTCCGCCCACAGGAGCCGCTCCGGCCGGGCGACTTCTTCCCGCACGAGGCGGCAGAACGGGCATTCGCCCTCGCGGATCACGAAGCGGGCGGCCCCGCCGATCTCCTCGGCCACCCGGTGCGGAACCTGGGGCAGGTCGTACAGGTCGAGGCACAGGTGATCGGTCCGGGCGCCGGCCTGGGCGCCCCAGTTCTGGACCACCTGGACGTAGGCTGTCTGGGCCGCCCGGCTCGACTCGGCGATCGCGTCGCGACAGACCCGGAGCATCGCCCCGATCATCTCGTCGCCGACCGCCTGGAGCGGGCGATGCTCGCCGGGCGGCGCGACCACGGTCCGCCAGCTGCCCGAGGCACGAGCCTGCTCGATTGCCACCTGGGCCAGGTTCCGGTCGAGCTGGCGCGCCTCCGCCTCGGTGCCCACGACGTGGAAGGCGAAGTCCTTGAGGATCCGCAGCCGGACGCCGTCGCCCTCCGGTTCGCGGCAGTTCTGGCAGCCATCCTCTTGGTCAACCGGGGCAGCGGCCCGGGCAAACCGATCGCGGTGGAAGGCCCGGTCCACGACGGTGGCTACCCACCAGCCCGTGATCGCGTCGCGACGAAGCTCGAACAGGCCGGCGGCCATCCTCGTCAGGCCGGCAGGTTGCCGACCAGCTCCGCATCGAGTCGCTGGGCGAGCGCCCGGGCAAAGATCGAGGCCGCCCGCGCAACGACCTCGGTCGACGGCGCCTCGGCGGGCCGGCCGAGCTCGGTCGCGATCGAGGTAGAGATCACCCCGGGCATCCCGCACGCGTCGAGCAGCTCGAAGTCGGCCATCGCCGGATCGACGTTCAGGGCGATCCCGTGGAAGCAGACCCCACGTTCAACGCGCAGGCCCAGCGCGCCGATCTTGCGCGGCGCCGGACCGTCCGGGGTGACCCAGCAACCGGGATGGCCATCCCGGGGCCCAGCCTCCACGCCCAGCACACGGCACGTGTCGGCCAGGGCCCCTTCGAGGGCGCGGACCAGGGGCCGGACCAGCAGGCCGCGCCGGCCCAGGGCCAGGATCGGGTAGGCCACCAGCTGGCCCGGTCCGTGATAGGTGACCTCGCCGCCCCGCTCGACCCGGATCAGCTCGATCCCCCGCCGGGCAAGCTCGGCGGCCGGCGCCCGGACGTGGGCCTCGTCGGCATGCCGCCCGAGGGTCAGCACCGCGGGATGCTCGAGGAGCAGGAGCTGGTCCCCGATCGCGCCCGCGACCCGGGCCTCGACGAGCTCGCGCTGGAGGGTCCACGCGGCGCGGTAGTCGATCCGGCCCAGCCAGCGAGCCGCGATCGGGCGGGGATCGCCCGAGGGCAGGCCGGCCACGGGCTCCGGAGCGAGCTCGGATCGCACGGCCGTGTCCATGTCGCCACGATAACAGGCAGGGCTCACCTTCCCGGTCAGGCCGAACCGGCCGCCAATTTCGTGGTCGAATCGCATTGACGCAGCCCTATACTGCCGTCCAGCCCCGACGTGGGAGGGTGTGGAGGCCAGGCCAGTCTGATGCGGATCTTCTACGCGACCGACGTCCACGGCTCGGACGTCTGCTGGCGCAAGTTCCTCAACGCCGGGACCTTCCACAAGGCCGACGTCCTGATCATGGGCGGCGACATGACCGGCAAGGCGATGGTCCCGATCGTGGCCAACGGGAGCAGCTGGGAGCTGACCCTCCAGGACCAGAAGCTGACCCTGACGACCGAGGCCGAGGTCGCGGCCATGGAGAAGCGCATCTCCGACCGGGGCTACTACCCGATCCGCCTCAGCCGCGAGGAGGTCGACGCGTGGTCCGCCGACGCGAGCCTGGTCGATGCCCGGTTCAAGGCCGAGATCGTCCACGGCGTCGAGCGCTGGATGGCGATCGCCGACGAGAAGCTGGGCGGCTCGCAGATCCGGTGCATCGTCTCGCCGGCCAACGACGACATGTTCGAGATCGACGAGATCATCGAGCGGGCGACCGTCCCGGTCCTGGGCGAAGCGGTGGCGATCGACCTCGACGGCCTGACCATGGTCTCGACCGGCTGGACCAACCCGACGCCCTGGAACACGTTCCGGGAGCTGCCCGAAGACCAGCTCCGGGCCAAGATCGACGAGCTGGTCAAAGCCGCGCCCGACCCCCACCGGGCGATCTTCAACTTCCACGTCCCGCCCTACGGCTCGAACCTGGACAACGCACCCAAGCTCGACGCCGCGATGAACTACGTGTCGGGCGGCCAGGCCCTGATCCCCGTCGGGTCGCACGCCGTCCGGGACGCGATCCTCCAATACGGACCCCTGCTCTCGTTGCACGGGCACATCCACGAAGGCCGTGGCGCGGTGAAGCTCGGCCGTACGCTCGCCGTGAACCCGGGCAGTACCTACGAGGACGGCGTGCTCCAGGCGGCGATCGTCGACCTGGACACGAAGAAGGGATCGGTGAAGCGCTATCTGCTGATTAACGGCTGACCTTTTTTCCGACCGGTGGAGGCCGGTCGGCGGTGGAGACGAAAGAGAGGGAAGCATGTCTTCAGTCAGTCGCGACACACCGTCGCTCTTCCTGCGCAATGCGACCGGCCTGGTCAAGGGCTGGTCCGGATTCGACGCCTTCGGCTATTCGTTCATGTCGGTGAACCTGGTCACCCTGGGCATGTTCTACAGCCTGGCCGTGTTCGCCTTCGTCCCCAAGGGATCGGTGCTGACGGCACTCCTCCTGTCCGGGGTGGTGATGACGTTCCTGTGCATCACCTATGCCGGCTTGATCGCGGTCATGCCCCGGGCCGGCGGCGACTATGTCTGGCAGACCCGCATCCTCGATGGGGTGCCGGGCGCCCTGCTCGGCGCCATCGTGGGCTTCTTCACGCTCTACCTGGCGGCCCAGGCCTTCGGGATGTCCGGCGGCCTCGCCCTCGTGGCCGGCCTGCTCGGCATCGTCGGCGGGGCTGCCCTCGGCTGGAAGCGCGGGGGGATCGGCTTCGTCCTGTCGGCGACCGGCTGGTGGTTCATCCTCGCGCTGTGGGCGCCGATCTACGGCTTCATCCTCAAGATCGAGGTGGTCCAGCCGCTGGTCGCGTTGCTTGGCTGGACCGACGGCTCGACCTTCTTCGCGTCCAACAACGGGACCTTTGCCATCTCCCTGTTCACGATCGTCATCGCCTCGGGCGCGGTCGCCCTGGGCATGGCCGGCTACGCTCGCGTCCAGCGCTGGTGCATCTGGATCGGCCTGGCCGTCCTGGCGGTCATGTTCGTGCTGATGCTGATCTCGTCCCAGGACACCTTTCACGCGGCCTTCGACAAGGCCAGCCAGAGCCTCTTCGGCGTACCGGGCGCCTACAACGCGACGATCGCCAACGCCGTCGCCAACGACGGCTTCGCGCCGGGCGGCTCGCCCCTCGACTTCGGCCTGAACGGCGACACCTTCCTGCTCCTGCCCCTGATGATGTTCTGGATCCTGTACCCCAACTGGGGCGCCACGCTGTACGGCGAGGTCCGCGGGGCGGGCGACTTCCGGAAGGTCCTTCGGGGGATGCTCGGCGGCCTGTGGGTCACGATCGGCCTGGCGGTCGTATTCGTGCTCCTCGCGGCCAAGGCCTTTGGCTGGGACTTCTTCAACGCGACCAACGACAACTTCATCAACAACGCGTATGGCTACGTGAGCGCCGCTCCGACGCTGCCGATCTGGGGCTATCCGCCGCTGCTGGTCTCGTTCCTGATCGACAGCCGCTTCATCCAGATCGTCATCGTGGTCCTCTTCGGTGCCTGGTTCGTCGGCTGGGCGGGCACGCTCTGGCTGTCGTCCACCCGGATGATCTTCGCCGCCGCGTTCGACCGGGTCCTGCCCGAGGCCGCGGCGCGGGTGTCGGATCGGGGCGTGCCCTGGATCGCACTCCTGCTGATCATGGTCCCGGGCGTGATCCTGTCCTGGCTGTATGCCTACCAGGCGGGCTTCTCGGCGCTCACCCTGGATGCCTCGCTGGTCATCGCGGTGACGTTCTTCGGGACGTCGTTTGCCGCGACGATCCTGCCCTGGTGGAAGCCGGATCTGTACAACAAGTCGCCGATCGCCCGCTACAAGCTGGCCGGCCTGCCCCTCATCAGCATCGCCGGGGCGATCACCACGATCTTCCTCGGCTGGGTCGTCTACGAGTGGCTGTCGAACAGCCTGTATGGCATCGGCACCGGCAACTCCCAGTCGATCGAGTTCCTGGCCGTCGTCTATGGCCTGGGGGCCCTCGTCTGGGTGGTCGCCCGAGTCTATCGGCGGACCCAGGGGATCGACCTCGACGCGATCCACGCGGAGATCCCGGCGGAGTAACCGCTCCCAAATGGTCCGGTGGGTGGGCGACGAGCCTGCC
This sequence comes from Candidatus Limnocylindrales bacterium, assembly GCA_035308745.1. Taxonomy (GTDB): domain Bacteria; phylum Chloroflexota; class Limnocylindria; order Limnocylindrales; family CSP1-4; genus Palsa-1033. The sequence continues at coordinate 9,356 of DATGGC010000279.1, forward strand.
CACCGGATTTTTCTTTGCCTGGCGAATCGTGGCTGTCGCGCGGGCCTCGCCCGGGTCTCGCCGGGTCTCGCCCGCTCTCGCCGGGCCTCGCCGGGCCTGGCGGGCCGACCTGCATCAGATGAATGCAGGCGACACCGTTTCGGCCGCCCTGGTCGAATCAGTGCGCCAGGTGCAGGGATTCGACGTGATCTCGGGAGAATTCGGTCGGTCACCTGCGCAGGCTGCAGGAATCCGACTGAGTTGGGCGTCGAGACGTCGCCAATATTCATCTGGTGCAGGTCGAGGCTGATCGCCTCGGGCGCGGCTCGCGAAGGCCCAGAGTGACGCTCCCCTAGCCGCCGAACCAGCGCGAGGGGCCGGGCGACGTGTTCTGGTAGATGTGCTTGGCCTCGCGGTACTCGTCGAGGCCGGTGGGGCCCAGCTCCCGGCCGATCCCCGACTGCTTGAAGCCGCCCCACTCCGCCTGGGGCAGATAGGGGTGGTAGTCGTTGATCCAGATCGTGCCGTGGCGCAGGCGGCCGGCGACGCGCTGGGCACGGCCGGCATCGGCGGTCCACACCGCGCCAGCCAGGCCATAGCTCGTGTCATTCCCCGACTCCACCGCGTCGTCCTCGGTGTGGAACTTCTCGATCGTCAGGACCGGCCCGAAGATCTCCTCGCGGACGACCCGCATCGAGCGGTTGCAGTCGGCGAAGACGGTGGGCCGCACGAAGAAGCCCTTCTGGAGATGGGCCTCGGCTGGCCGGCCGCCGCCGGCCACCAACCGGGCGCCCTCGTC
>DATGGC010000280.1:0-3348 GCA_035308745.1 Candidatus Limnocylindrales bacterium
CGCCGATTCGGGCCAGGACCTTGCCCGTGGGATGGACACGGATCTCGCAGCTGTCGAACATCTTGATGCCCAGGATGTCGAAGTCGTGGGACGGCCCGGCACCAACGATCTCGGTGAACGAGCTGATCCCGATGCCCATCAGCTCGCCCCTGGCCCGCTTCTCGAGCTGCTCCTTGCGCAGGTCGTCGTAGCCGATCATGGCGAGCGCCTTCTGGAGCGCCCGCGGGTAATCGCCCGAGTCGTACGACCAGCCCGTCGGCGTCTTGTACGGGAACTGCTCGGGCTGGATGAAGTTCTCCATCCGGAGCTGGGCCGGGTCCTTGCCGATGTCGTGGGCCAGGATGTCGACCATCCGCTCGATCGCGTGGACCGCCTCGGTCACCCGGAATGAGCAGCGATAGGCCACCCCGCCGGGCGGCTTGTTGGTATAGACGCCGTCGACCTCGACGAAGGCGTTGTCGAAGTCGTATGAGCCGGTGATCACGTTGAACAGGCCGGCCGGGAACTTGGATGGGTCGGCGGCCGCATCGGTGTAGCCGTGATCGGCGATCGTCTTGACCTTGAGCGAGGTGATCTTGCCGGCCTTCGTCGCGCCCAGCTCGGCGTGGATGTGGTAGTCCCGGGCGAACGAGTCGGCCTGCAGGTTCTCGGAGCGGTCCTCGATCCACTTGACCGGCTTGCCGGTCAGGAACGACGCCGCGACGGCCAGCACGTAGCCGGGGTAGACCGGCACCTTGCCCCCGAAGCCGCCGCCGATGTCGTGGGTCTTGACCCGGATGTTCTGCTCGTAGATGGGCAGGCCGGCGCCGCCGGCCACGAGGGCCAGCACGGTCCGGATCGCATGCGGCGCCTGGGATGTCATGTGCAGGGTCAGCTGCTGGCGGACGGGGTCCCAATCGGCGACGCAGCCGCAGGTCTCGATCGAGGCGACGTGGATCCGGGGGATGTAGATGTCCTCGGAGACGCGCACCTCGGCGGCGTCCATCGCCGTATCGGTCGCGGCCCGATCACCGGATTCCCAGTGCCAGATGTGGTTGTTGGCCTTGTCCGGCCCGCGATCGGGACGGAGCACGAAGGCATCGGGCTCGAGCGCCTTGAACGGATCGACGATCACCGGCAGCGGCTCGTAGTCAACGATCACCGCGGCGACCCCGTCGGCGGCGGCGTAGCGCGAGGTGGCAATGACCGCGGCCACCTCCTGGGACTGGTACATCACCGTGTCGACCGGCAGGACCATCTGCATGTCACCGGCCAGGGTGGGCATCCAGGCCAGCTTGTAGCCGTCCAGGTCCTTGCCGGTCACGACCGCGGCCACGCCCGGGACCTTGAGCGCTTCGGACGCGTCGATCGACTTGATCTTGGCGTGGGCGTACGGCGAGCGGACGATGTCGAGCCAGAGCTGGCCCGGCAGGTTGACATCGTCGATGTACTCGCCCTGGCCGCGGATGAAGCGCGGGTCCTCCTTGCGCTTGACCGAGTGGCCCATGCCGCCCACCGCTTCGGTGGTCTCGGGCGTTTCCTTGAGCTGTCCGGTTTCCGTGATCATGTCGGTCATCGTGTCGGCCTCGCTCAGCTGGCCACGGCCGGCTCGGCCGGCGCGTCGGTGGAGGCGGGAGCCCGCAGCTCGGTGGCTGCCTGCTCGATCGCCTTGACGATGTTCACGTAGCCCGTGCAGCGGCACAGGTTGCCGGCAATCCCCTCGCGGATCTCCATGTCGGTCGGATCCGGGTTGCGGGCCAGGAGCCACGACGCCTGCATGATCATGCCCGGGGTGCAGAAGCCGCACTGCAGGCCATGCTGGTCCCAGAAGGCCTGCTGGAGCGCATGGAGGGTGGCCCCACTGGCCATCCCCTCGATTGTCTTGATCGAGCGGCCCTCGGCGCTGACGGCCAGCATCGTGCACGACTTGGCGCTTTCGCCGTCGACCAGGACGGTGCACGCGCCGCAGTTGCTCGTGTCGCAGCCGATGTGGGTGCCGGTCAGGCCCAGGACGTCGCGGAGCAGGTGGACGAGCAGGAGGCGGGGCTCGACGTCTGCTTCGCGTGACTCGCCGTTGACCGTGAGCTGGATGTGCTGGGTGGTCATCTCTTCGCTCCTACCGCTGCGCCTGCGCGCGGTCGGCCGCGATGCGCAGCGCCCGGACGACCATTTCCTTGACCATCGCTCGCTTGTATTCGACCGGCCCGTGCGAGTCGGTGCCCGGCCGCGACTCGGCCGCCGCGGCGATGCCCGCCGCCTGGAAGGTTGCTTCGTTGGGTTCCTTGCCGACCAGGGCGGCCTCCGCGCCGGTCGCCGCGAAGGGCGCCTCGGCGACCGCGGTCAGGCCGATCCCCGCCGACGCGATCCGGCCGTCCGGGCCGAGCGACAGCTGGGCCGCCACGCCGACGGTGGCGAAGTCGCCCGCTCGTCGCTCGAGCTTGGCGTACGCCGATCCGGATGGTCGTGGCGCCCGGGGGATGATCACCTCGGTGAGCAGCTCGGTCGGCTCGATCGCCGTCTGGAAGGTATCCACGAAGAAGCCGCGGGCCGGAACGGTCCGGGTGCCCGCGGCGCTCTGGAGGACGATCGAGGCGCTGGTGGCCAGCAGGACGGCCGGCCAGTCCGACGACGGGTCGGCGTGGGCACACGAGCCGCCGATCGTGCCCCAGTTGCGGACCTGCGGGTCGCCGATCCCGCCGGCCGCGTCGACCAGCATGGGGTAGCCCGCGACCACCGGGTTCTCGTGAATCTGGCGATGCGTGGCGCGGCCGCCGATCCGAAGGCCGTCACTCGTCTCGACGATCTCGTCGAGGCCGTCGAGATCCCGGATGTCGACCAGCAGGCCGGGCGAGGCGAGGCGCAGCTTGAGCAGCGGCAGGAGGCTGTAGCCGCCGGACAGGATCTTGGCCTCACCCTCCCGATCGACCAGGATCTGGAGGGCCTCATGGATCGCCGCCGGCCGGACATAGTCGAACTGAGCCGGGATCATCCGTCCTCCTTCGCGTCAGTCATCGGCTCGCACCGAGGCTTCGAGGATAGGCCTGGGTCGTACACCCGTCAACGAGATTTCGATCTCGAAACCTGCGGATCGAGCAGCAGGGATCGGGCTTCGCGGTCGTGGCGGATCGCCTCGCGCTCGGACCGCGACAGGCCGGCGATCCGGGCTGCCTCGCGCACGTAGCCGGCGAAGCGCTCGACGGGAATCTCATCGCCCGGCTCGAGGGTCAGCCAGCGGGCCAGCTTCGTCTCGCCGGCGCCCTCGAGGCGGCCGGCCGGATCGTCGAGGAGGACCCCCTGCGGGAAGCCCAGGTGGATGTGGACCGCCTGGGGCAGGATCCAGGCGAAGAACGGCGTGCGGCGACCGATCGG
>DATGGC010000281.1:0-9070 GCA_035308745.1 Candidatus Limnocylindrales bacterium
GGCCCCGCGGCAACCGTGACGTCCTGGGCGACCTCCTCGATCGGGCGGTCGTGCCACAGGAAGTCGTTGAGCGAGGCCTCGACCTCCTCGCCGCGCAGCCCGAACAGGGCATGGATGCCCGGCGACTGGATGTCCGTGTCGATGACCCCGACGCGCAGTCCCCGATGGGCGTAGATCGCCGCGAGGTTGGCGGTTGTGTTCGACTTGCCCGTCCCACCCCGGAACGAGTGGATGCTGACGACCGTGGCCACAGCGATCCAGAGGCCTCCCATTCGAAGCGGTAGCGGCTGCGGCGCGATCGTACGGCAGCACCGCCCCCGGCGTGTCGCCGATCTGACAGGCGCCGGGACGTCCAGGCACCACCCGCAACGGGGAACAGATGACCCTCACGCGGTCTTCGGCGTGCTACCCGCGAGCTCCTGCCCGGCCGCATCGTTTCGGCACACCACCGAACGCACCCGAACGGCACAGTGAAGGAGCTCGAGAGATGGCAACCCAGGCAATCGTCGCCGAGATCGAGATCGAATCCGGCTGGTCGGCCAGCTTCGAACCGACCGATTCCGACGCGGCCGAGGCACTCGACCGGCTGTTCGACAACCCGAACCGGTCGCGCCCGTCGATCGTCGCGGCCGGCAGCGCGGCCGACGTCAGCGGTCACTCGATGAGCGTCACCGTGGACGTCACGATGACCGACACCGACGACGTCGCAGGCCACGCGTTCACCCTGCGCTTCCCCGACATCGAGTCCGCCCAGCGCCTGCGCCTCAAGCTGGCCGCCGGCGTGATCCTCGCCGCGTCCCTCACCCTCGGCGGCACGATCGTCGCGACCGAGCTGACCGCCCAGCCCCACGTCGGCGCTCCCGACATCGCGGTCCCCGCGGCGCCGGCCAGGCCGTTCATCAGCCGCGGCCTCGAGGCCGACATCGTGTCCGGCGACATCATCCAGGAAGAGGCAGTCCCCACCCGCCCGTTCGTCAGCGGCGGCCTCCAGGCCGACATCCGCTCCGGCGACATCGTCCAGGAAGAGAACGCCACTCCCGGTTGGGCCCGCCGGCCCGCGAAGAACTAGCCTGCCAGGTCGGCGGTTCCCCGTCCCGAGCCAAACGCGGTCGCGGAGCAATCCCGGGCCGCGTTTCGCGTTCGCCGGCCGGCGTTGACGGCACGTTGTTCGCCCCTGGCGACAGGGCGATGTTCCACGGGGCTACAGGCGGGCCAGGATCTCGCTGCGCTTGGCGGCGTACTCGTCGTCGGTCACCAGGCCCTGGTCGTGGAGCTCGGTCAGGGTTTGGAGCGCCTCACGAGCCGAGGGCCCCGGACCCGCGGCGGGCTCCGCAACCGCCGCGGGCGCCGCAACCGCGGCAGGCCCAGCGGCCGCGACGGGTTGCGAATCGGCCGCTGGCGCGACCGGGGCCCAGGTTGGACTGACCATGCCGGGCGCCATGGCCGGCCGGGCACCGTAGCCCAGGGCATGGGCCCGGAAGTCGGCCCGGCCCTGGATCTCGCGAACCATGAGCAGGCCCAGGGTCGCCGCGACGAGATAGGACGCGAAGACGCCCACCTCCAGGAGATCGACGACCTGGAGCGTGCTCCAGGGGGCCGGGCTGGGCACGCCCGACACGATGATCGCGGCGACCTTGTCGACCAGGAATGCTCCGATCAGGGTCAGCCACCAGCCACCGACGACCAGGCCGCCGGCCGGCAGCGAAGGGACGGAGAGCCGGTCCCAGAGCTCGCGCAGGATCGAATACGGCTTCCAGAAGTCGACGATCGGGACGAACCACCAGCCCACGCTCGAGCGCGGGCTCTCGCGCGGCGTCCCGCCGGCCAGGGCCGGCACGACGTCCACGGTGCGGCTGAGCCAGACGAAGAACGCGATGGCCAGGGTGATGGTCGAGAACGAGAAGAGCGACAACGCGCTGCGCTCCGACGCGATCAGGGCGTCCAGCGCGGTCCGGGTGGGCAGCGTTCCAGCGGCGGCCCGAACGGCGATGCCGGCCATCTGGACGGCCTGCAACAGCAGCCAGAAGCCGCTCACCACCTCCAGGACGAAGAAGACCTGCAGCCAGCGGGCGCGCGTCCTGCCGCTGCGATAGCCGGAGCTCGTCCATCGGCCGTCGAGGTAGCCCTGCGGATTCGACTCGCCCAGCTCGATCGGCAGCGTCCCGGCCAGCGGGCCCGGTGCGCCGCTGGTGGCAACCTTGGCGAACAGCGCCTCGCCCGTCCCGGCGCGAATCAGGCACTGGCTGCCGTCCGGGCTGAGGGTCAGCGTGGTCGTGCGCAGGTCGACCGAGGCCAGCAAGCCAACCCACGGGCGGGTCACGTCGAGCAGCGAGCCGCGAATCGAGAGCGTCACCAGCGTGCCGATCGGGCAGGCCGGCACGCTGCCGCGCACGAGCTGCCATGCCTGCTTGCTGTCGAACGCCGGAATCGCGCCGGCAACGCTCACTGATCGGCCCTCCCCATCTCTCGATCGGCGAGCGGTCCGTCGCATGGGCACGCGACGACGGTCTCGACTGGACGAGAGTCTAGCTTCGTGGCGACGTCGTCCGATCCCCCGAACGTCATGCCCCGGCGCCGGACGGCCGGTGTTCCGGTGACGACGGCTTGCGGCCTAGGGCCGCGGCCGATCCAGGATCGTGAGGTCGAGCCGGGCGAGGCGCTCCGGATCGGCGAGGACGTCGATCTCGATGATCCGGCCGTCGCGCATGGTGAAGCCCATCACCGAGAACGGCGCACCGTCGGCGTCACGCGAGACGATGCCCGGGGCGCCATTCACGAGCGCGTTCTGGACCGCCATCCCTTCGAGCAGGCGGGTGATCGTCAGGGCCGAACGGCCGACCGTGATTGCCCCGCGGAGCTCCCGGGTCGCGCCAACCCAGCGCGTTCCACCGTCGGCCCGCAGGACGATCTCCGGATCGAGCACCGCGATCAGGGCATCGAAGTCGCCCGTGCGGACCGCGGCCACGAAGGCATCGACGACCGAGCGCTGGGCCGGCAGGTCGCGGTCCACGCTGGGGCTCGCCCCCCGAACGCGGCGCCGCGCCCGGCTGGCGAGCTGCCTGGCCGCCGTTGGCGTCCGCCCGACGATCGGGGCGATCTCCTCGAACGGCAGGCCAAAGGCGTCGTGCAGCACGAACGCCACGCGCTCCGCGGGCGCCAGGGTCTCGAGCACGACGAGGAGCGCCAGGCCGACCTCGTCGCCGAGGAGCGCCTCGTGCTCAGGGTCCAGCCCATCTTCGTGGTCGATGATCGGCTCGGGTACACGACCCTCGACAAACTCCTCGCGGCGCCTCGACCGCGCCCGGAGCATGTTCAGGCAGACCCGCGCAACCACGGTCGTCAGCCATCCGCTCAGGTTGTGGATTTCGTCCGTGTCCGCGCGGCTGAGCTTGATCCAGGCGTCCTGGACGGCGTCGTCTGCTTCGGCGACGGAGCCGAGCATCCGGTAGGCGACGGCGCGCAGCCGCCGGCGATGGGTCTCGAACTCCTCGGCCAGCAACCCCTGTTCGTTCACTCGGTCACGTTCTCGCGAAGGGCGGTGTCACCCAGTTGACCCCACGCGATGGTGGGATGTGACTGAGCAGGAGAGTAGCCATGAACACGCCGATCCTCGTCACCGGAGGCACCGGAACCCTTGGCCGGCTCGTCGTCGCACGGTTTCACGGGCTGGGCCGGGACGTCCGGGTCCTCAGCCGGCATCCGGGCCAGGGTGCGGCGGGGATCGAGTTCGTCGCCGCCGACCTCACGACGGGCGAGGGCGTCGAGGCGGCCGTGGCGGGCGCCGAGGTCATCGTTCACCTCGCCGGCACGCAGCTCGGCGACGAGGTCAAGACCCGTCGCCTGGTCGAGGCGGCGTCGAACGCCGGCGCCCGGCACCTCGTGTACATCTCGGTGGTCGGCGCCGATCGGATCCCGATCCAGGGCCGCATCGACCGCACGATGTTCGGGTATTTCGGCTCCAAGCTCGCCGCCGAACGAGTCGTTTCCGACTCAGGCATTCCCTGGACCACGCTCCGCGCGACCCAGTTCGAGCAGTCCTTCCTGAGCGTGGCGAAGGGCATGGCCAGGTTCCCCGTCCTGCCGGCCCCGGCCGGCCTTCGATTCCAGCCGATCGACGCCCGCGAGGTCGCGGATCGGCTGGTCGAGCTGGCCCTGGGCGAGCCGGCCGGCCTCGTCGCCGAGATGGGCGGGCCACGGGTGTACACCATGGGCGAGCTCATTCGCATCTACCTGCGCGCGACCAACAAGCGCCGTTTGGTCGTCTCGGTGCCGACGATGGGCGGGGCCGCCGCCGCAGTGCGGGCCGGGGCAAACCTGACGCCCGATCACGCCGTGGGCCGCACCACCTGGGAAGGGTTCGTGGCCGAGAGCCTGGCGCTGCCGTCCCTCGGGCCGGTGCCACTCAGCTAGGCCGCCGGCGGCGGTCCTGACGAGCCGCGGACAAGGAGGGCGAGGGGCATCGTCACCGACTGCGCCGCTCCCCCATCGACCAGGCCGAGGACCATCTCCACGGCCCGGGCGCCGACCTCCTCCGCGGGGATGGCCACCGTGGTCAGCTCGGGCTCGAGCATCCGGGCGAGCTCGATGTCGTCGAAGCCCACGACCGAGAGGTCCCCGGGGATCCGCAGCCCGAGAGCGGCGGCCGCCTTGTACACGCCGGCCGCCTGGAGGTCGTCGTCGCACAGGATCGCCGTCGGTCGGGGGTCCAGGACGAGCAGCCGCCGGGCCGCGGCCGTCGAGGCGCCGATATCGAACCAGGCCCGGGCAACGTACCGCGGCCAGACCGGGATCCCCGCCGCGGCCAGGCTCGAACGGTACGTCGCATCGCGCAGCCGGAACGTCTCCTGGTCGACGTCCACCGACAGATGGGCGATCCGCCGGTGGCCGAGCTCGAGCAGGTGGGCCATCGCCAGGCGGATCCCCCCGGCGATATCGAGCTGGACGCTGCCGGCGCCCCGGGCGGCCGCCTCGACCAGGACGACGTGGCGGCCCAGGACCCGGACCTCGCGGGCCGTGACCGGATCGGCCGCGTACACGATGTAGCCGTCCACCGCTCGGGTCGCGAGGACCTCGCCGACCCACGCCGGCCAGTCCGGATCCGAGCCCGTGTCGAGGAGCATCACCGCGTGCTTGCGTGCGCGCGCCGCGCGCTCGGCTCCCAGCAGGACCGAGGCGAAATACGGATTCGCGACGTTGGGCACGATCAGGGCGATCGTGTAGGCCCGACCCAGGCGCAGGCTGCGGGCCGATGCGTTGGGCTGGTATTTCAGGCCGCGGGCGACCTTCAGGACATGGTCGCGCTGCTCGTCGGAGATCCGGCCGGCCGACTTGCCGGTGACCACCAGCGAGACGGTCGCCTGCGAGACGCCGGCCAGGCGCGCCACGTCGGAACCCGTGGCCGGCCGGTCGCGCTTCATGTCGCTCACGCGCCGAGACTAATCCCGCGACCTGATCCCGCGCGGTCTAATCCCGCGCGGCGCTCGCAGCGTGGGGGCCGGCCGGCAGCGGCGCGGTCTCCAGCGAGGCGGCCAGGAAGCCGTTCGGCAGCCAGTCGGCGACCGTGCCCCAGCGCAACCGGTCCGAGGTCAGCGAGCCGTTGACGATGAGCAGCTCCTGCCCAAACTCGGCGAGCAGCTGCCGGCACATTCCGCAGCACGACGCCGGGTCCAGGTCGCGGGTGACTGTCACGATGGCGATCAGGTCGCCGGCGCCGCCGGCCACCGCCGCGGCAACTGCGCCTCGTTCGGCGCAGATCGTGGCCGCGTAGGCTGCCGACTCGACATTGCAGCCCGCGTGGATCACGCCCCAGGCATCGAGGATCGCGGCGCCCACCTGGTAGCCCGAGTAGCGGGCGTGGGCCCGGCCGGCCGCCACGGTCGCCGTCTCGAGCAGCTCCGTCAGACGCGGCAGCGCGGCGACGGCATCGGCCGAGGTGCGGGTTCCTTCCTGGATCACGGTGCGCTCCCCGTCAGTCCGGCGGGATCTCGGCGTACGCCAGGTCGATGTCGAACCCCTGGCGCCGACGGACCGCACGGCTCACGAAGTAGATGATCACGCCGACCGGGAACAGGGCCAGGCTGAACCAGAACATTCCGGGGCTGCCGCTGAAGCTCACCCCGGAGTTCGGGTCGCGGGCAAAGTTGGCGACCATCAGCAGGGCGCCGATCGCACCGCCGACGCCGACCACGCCCAGCACCGGGACCTTGCCCCAGTACCAGCCGACCGGCGACAGGTCGTACAGGCTCTTGAACTTGTAGGGGATCAGCGCCGCGCCCAGGCTGCCGATGCCCAGGGCGATGATCTGGCCGAAGGCGCCGACGACGACCGTGAAGATGCTGGTGTAGGCCCAGGCCCAGGCCACCACGACCGACACGATCGTGACCAGGATCACGGCATTGACCGGCGAGTTCGAGCGGTCGGTGACCTTCGACAGGCCGTCGGGCACGACTCGGTCCATCGACCAGGCGAAGATGCAGCGGGTCATGATCAGGAGCGACATCGGCACGGTCGGGAAGAGCCACGAGGCGAAGCCGATGATGATCAGCGAGCCGATGATCGGATTGCCGCTGGCGATCGCCGCGACCTCCATGTAGGTCGGTGCCCCACCCAGGCCGGTGGCGGTCGGGCTGGCCGCGACGAGCGACGCCAGGAACCCCTGCCCGATCGCGTTGAGGGCCAGGAAGGCCAGGATGATCGCCGCAACGAAGGCGATGATCGCGGTGACCGGGCCGGCCAGGAGTTGCGACAGGCGGGCCGAGCGAACCTCACCGGCGAAATACGCCGAGCCCAGGTAGAAGGGCAGCGAGAAGGCCGGCCAGGAGATGGCCAGGAGGGTCATCCCGAAGTCGAACGGGGCGTTGGTGTAGCCATTGGCGGCGGCCGAGTCGAGGACCGCCTTCGAGGCGCCGGTGACCCCGGTGGCCACCTGGACGTAGGCGTCGAACGCGGTCTGGACCGCGCCCGGGGTGGTCAGGACGAGGACGATCACGGTGGCCGCCAGCCCGATCAAGCTGACCACCATCGTGTACCGGAAGACCTTCAGGACGGCCCGGATGCTGCCCAGGATGAACAGCACCGCGAAGCCGATCACGAACAGCTCACCGACCACGAAGATCGCGAACGGCTGGACGAGCGAGATCGACAGCGACACGAGGCCCGGGTTGTTGAGCTCGACGCCCAGGAAGCGGGCCAGCGGCGACAGGCCCCAGATGCAGAAGTAGTAGCCGGTCGAGGTCAGGAAGACGGTGTTGAAGACGACGAACACGAAGTTGGCGGCAAAGCCGATCGACGGGTGGATCGTCCGGCTGATGAAGATGTAGTCGCCGCCGCTGCGCTTCATGATCGTGCTGGCCATCGCATAGGCAAGCACCAGGGGCATGGCCAGGATGAAGCCGATCAGCAGGGTCAGGAAGATGTTCACGCCCGGGTAGAACGCCAGGACAAGTCCCAGCATGAAGCCGAGCATGATCGGGAAGGTGGCGACATACATGTTGACGAACGAGGCGTCCGTCGCCGATGCCGCCCGGACCAGCCCGGACGAATTCCGGGCAAAGACGGGGACTTTGCCCGTCGTGCTGGTCGGCCTATCCAATGCCCGTCCTCCTCAGCCCTGCCAAGAGCCCTTCCATGTCAGGCAATGACCAGTTGGCATTGCTCGACCTTGCCCGGCGACACTCGAATGAGTGCCCCGTACAGCGTTCCCTGGTCGTACGCGCTCCCCGGATTGACCACCGTCGAGCCACCGACCTTGATCACCCCCCGGCTCTCGTGGATATGACCGTGCATGCTCAGCAGCGGCTGGAGGGCACGGATCCCGGCGGCCACCGCCGTCGAGCCGACCGGCACGAAGTCGGGCGTCCCGCCGACGAGCTCGACCTGGAGGTCGGCGCTCAGCCGGGGGGCGATGTCGAGCGTCGAGCCGTAGGGCGGCACGTGGATGTTCCAGATCGTCCGGCTGGCGTCGGGCGATTCGAGGGCCGCCACCAGCCCGCCCAGGTCCGCCTCGGACTTCTCGCGATGGGTCCGCCACGGCGTCACGTTGCTCCAGCCAACGGTCCCGAACCAGAAGCCGTCGAGCTCGATCAGCCCATCGGGCGGGCACAGCGTGGGACCCTGGCTGAAGACCTGGGCCAGGTCGTCGAAGTCGTCGTTGCCCAGGCCGATCACGCAGCGGGTCTCCGTATCGACCCGCTCGCTCGCCAGCTGGACCCAGGCCTGGGCACGCTTGACGATCAAGTCGTGCAGGGTCGACTCGACCAGCTCGGGATCCGCGCTGAGCTGCTGGATGAACTCCGCGCTCGTGGGCAGGGCGTAGGCGCCCATGTCGGCCAGCTGGGCCTCGAGGGCGGCCAGCTCGCCGGCCGTATGGGCCTCAAGGCGCGCGCCCTGGAAGTTGCCCCGCCAGCTGCTCCCATCCTGGAGCAGCGGGACAAGATGCTTGCCCGCGGCGTCGCCGCCCATGATCAGCCAGTCGGCCTTGTAGAACTTGGCGGCGTTCAGGAACTTCCGGAAGCAGCGGTCCGAACCGTGCAGGTCGCTGGCGAAGAAGATGCGCAATCCAGGCTCCGTGTGGGGTCGTCTGGGATTGACCGGCGATGGGCTGACGTTATACGTTTAACTCGTAATGTCAATCCCTGAAGTTCCGGCCGCGCCGTTGTCGACGAGGGCCGTCATCGACGGGATCTTCGCAGCCGCGGCGACGGGCGAGCTCGACGACGTCCTCGACTGGTGGGCCGACGACGGCGTACTTGACGACATCACCCTGAACCAGGTCTTCAGCGGCAAGGCCGAGCTCCGACCGTACCTTGACTGGTATTTCAAGGCATTGCCGGACCTCGACTTCACGCCGGCCCGGATCCTGGTCGAAGGGCCGTACGCCGCGGTCGAGTGGGCCGAGATCTGCCACATGACCGGTCCCTTCGACGGCGTCCCGGCCGACGGGCGGGAGCTGCGCCTGCGAGCCCTGGACCTGTTCGAGATCCGCGACGGCAAGGTCCAGCACGAGTCGAGCTGGTACGGCGATGCGTGGTTCCGGCGGCGGATCGGGTCCATCGCGTCGGATCAGCCCCTG
>DATGGC010000282.1:0-2662 GCA_035308745.1 Candidatus Limnocylindrales bacterium
GCGCTGCCCTGGATCTCGTCGCGACTCAAGGTTCCCGCCCGGTGAGCTTCGACCATCGTCCCCAGCAAATCGTCGCGGGGGTGGGCCAGCCGCTCTTCGGCGGCCCGACCGATGTACTCCCGGAGCTGGTCGCGGGCCGCCAGGGTACTGGGCGGCAGCTCGCGCTCGCCGGGCACCCGGTCGAGCAGGTGGCCGAACCAGTCGAGGAGCATCGGGTGGTCCGCTTCGGGGAACCCCAGCCAGGTGCAGATCATCGTGCCCGGCAACGGCCGGGCCAGGTCCTGGGCGAAGTCGGCGTGGTCCGAGGCCACGATCCGGTCGACGAGCTGAGTCGCCGTGACCCGGATGGCCGGCTCGAACTTCTCGCGAATCGCGGTCGGGTTGAAGGCCTGCTTGAAGACGCTCCGCAGCCTGGTGTGGACCGGCGGATCGACGCCGGCCAGGTCGCCCGCCGGGGCGAAGAGCTGGTACGTGTCGTCGTGGTCGTTGCCTTCGCGGCTGGAGTAGTTGGTCCAGTCCCGGGCAGCGCGCTGGACGTCCTCGAAACGCGAGAACGCCCACACGTCACGGCCGACGTGATGGAAGAGGGGTGCCTCGTCGCGCATCCGGCGATAGGCCGGGTAGGGGTCTTCGAGCGGCAGGAGCGGATCCCAGGGGATCGGCGCGTTCTCAAGGAGCACAGCACTGGCGTCCGGCATTGGGCCCACCTTCGTCCCGTGTGCAATCGTTAGCACGTATCATCCTACACGCGACTTGCAAGTTGGCGAACCCCGGAAGGAGCGGCTCTCCGCGTGGACATCGGCCTGTACACCGATTCGCTGACCGACCATCCCTTCGAGGCGGCGCTCGACATCGCAGCTGGCTGCGGCGTCCGCTCGATCGAGATCGCCACCGGTGGCCAGTCCAGCGCGCCCCACCTCGATATCGACGACCTGCTCGCGAACCCGGCGGCCCGGGCCACGTTCCTGGCGGCGTTCGCCAGCCGGGGCCTGCGGATCGCCGCGCTCAACTGCTCGGCCTGGCCGCTCCATCCGGTGCTGGGCGAGGCGCACGCGGCGCTGATCGACAAGACCCTGCGCCTGGCCTCCGAGCTGGGGGTCTCGAAGGTGGTCTCGATGGCCGGTTGCCCGGGCGACGGGCCGGGCTCGACGACGATCAACTGGCCGTGGTACCCATGGCCGGAAGACGCCGTGGCCCTGGGCCAGCGGAACTGGGACGCTGGCCTCGAGTTCTGGACGGGCAAGGCCCGGCTGGCGGCCGCCAGCGGCGTGACCCGGATCGCCTTCGAGCTGCATCCGCTGCACCTCGTGTACAACGTCCCGACGGCCCTCGCATTCCGGGCCGCCGTGGGCCCGGTGATCGGGGTCAACCTGGATCCGAGCCACCTGTTCTGGCAGCAGATGGACCCGATCGCGGTGATCGACGCGCTCGGCCCGGCGATCCAGCACGTGCACATGAAAGACACCGAGATCGTCGCCGGCCAGGTGGTCCTGGCCGGGGTGCTCGACAACCGCTCGTTCAGCGACCCGGCCGAGCGGGCCTGGACCTTCCGCACCGTCGGCCGGATCCACCCAACGGCCTGGTGGCTGGAGTTCGTCGCGGCCCTCCGCCGGACCGGCTACGACGACAGCCTGTCGATCGAACAGGAGGACCCGTTCTCGACCCAGGCCGACGGGGTCCGCGAGGCAGCCGGCTTCATCGCCGGCGTGCTTCAGGCCGGGCCCGCTCCGAGATAGCCCCGGATCTTCTCGAACATCAGGGTCGACGACTCGACCGCGCGCTCTTCCCAGGCAAAGACGCAGCTGGTCAGGATCCCGTCGAAGCCGATCGCCTTGAGGGCCCCAAAGCAGGCCGCCCAGTCGACCTCGCCCTGGCCGATGTCGAGGTGCTGGTGAACCCGGGCCGTGGATCCCGGCGGGTTGATGATGTAGCGATTGCCCGACGAGGCCCGGTGGTTGAGGACGTCGGCAATGTGGACCTGGGCCAGGACGGGGGCGGCATAGGCGATCATCGCGGCGATGTCGTCGCCCAGGTAATAGGTATGGGGCGCGCAGTAGACGTACCGCACGAGCGGCGAATCGATCCCCCGGACCAGGTCCACGGCCTCCTGGTTGCGCTCGATGAAGTCGTCCGGGTGGGCCTCCAGGTTGAGCCGGATCCCCTCCCGTTCGAAGACCGGCAGGAGCTCCTCCATCGATCGCCAGAACTGGCCCTCGCTGCGGGCCGCCTGCTCGGGCCGGCCGTTGAACTCCGAGTTCATCGTCGAGCAGCCGACGTCCACCGCCAGCTGGATCGCCCGCTTCCAGTAGCGGACGGCCGTCTGGCGCTCATCCTCGTCGGGGCTCGACCAGCGGTAGAGGGGCAGGATCGAGGCCAGCTCGATGCCGGTTTCCTGGAGGGCCGCCCGGAACTCCTGCACGGTGTCGCGATCAGCTCGGGGGTGGACGAAGAACGGGATGAAGTCAGGCCGGGGCGAGAGCTCGATCGAGTCGTAGCCGATGTCTGCGGCAATCCGGCACACCTCGCGGAACGGCCGCGCCCGGAGCATGTACGGGTCAAGGGCGATCTTCACGCGGGTGATCCTCCAGGTGCGCTAGCCCGTTGCGCCAGCCGCCGGCGCAGATCGCTGCCGCTGGCCGCGATCCGGGCCGCCATCCGGGCC
>DATGGC010000283.1:0-3403 GCA_035308745.1 Candidatus Limnocylindrales bacterium
CCGAGGCGATCTTCCACAGGCTCAGGGCCACGGATTTGAGCGCACCGTGGGCGGCGATCACCGCGTCGAGCGCGGCCTGGGCATGGAAGTGATTGTCGGTCTCGTGGACAGGCAGCCCGGTCAGGGTGGCCAGGCGGTCACAGGTCCGGGCGGCGGCCCCGGCCGGCATGTTGATCCCGGTTCCGACCGCGGTGCCGCCTAGGGGCACGCTGAGCAGCTCGTCGAGCGCGGCTTGGGTCCGCCGGATCGACGCCTCGACCTGGCCGGCGTAGCCGCTGAACTCCTGCCCCAATCGGATCGGGGTGGCGTCCTGGAGGTGGGTCCGGCCGGTCTTGACCACGGAGTCGAACTCGACCGCCTTGGCGGCCAGGCTGGCCTGCAGGCCGGCCAGCGCCGGCAGGAGTGCCCGGTCGATCTCGATCGCAGCGGCCAGCTGCATCGCCGTGGGGATCGTGTCGTTCGACGACTGGGCCGCGTTGACGTGGTCGTTGGGATGGACGGGACCGCCCAGGCGCTGCGACGCGAGGCGGGCGATGACCTCGTTCGCGTTCATGTTCGTAGACGTGCCCGAGCCGGTCTGGTAGATGTCGATCGGGAACGCGTCGTCGTGGGCGCCGCCGGCAACCTCGGCGGCCGCGGCGATCAGCGCGGCGGCGAGGGGCGGCTCGAGCAGGCCGAGCTCCAGGTTCGTTTCCGCCGCGGCCTGCTTGACCAGGGCCAGGGCATGGATGAAGGCCGGCGGCATGGGCCGGCCGGAGATCGGGAAGTTGAGCACCGCCCGCTGCGTCGAGGCGCCGTACAGGGCCTCCGCGGGGACCGCCATCTCACCCATCGAATCGCGCTCGATCCGGGTGGCGGGGTGGCCCGCGGGCTTATTCGCGTCTGTCATGCGCCGATGGTAGCCGCCCGGCCCGCGCTGGACCGGCATCCCGTGGCAGGCCCGTATCCTGTGGGCTCTGGCCGCCGCCGGATCCGGACGCCGGCGGCTCTCGTCGGCCGCAGAGCGCCCGGCAATCGAACCCGGCAGCGCGGACGGGACGGGCAACCCTCGTACACTCCGGGTGATGAGCATCGAGGTCGGGTTCGACTCGGACACGTTCCGCAAGGTGATGGGCCACTTCGTGACCGGGGTGACCGTGGTCACGACCCTCGAGGACGGCGAGCCCCACGGGATCACCGTCAACGCCCTGAGCTCGGTCTCGCTGCAGCCCCCGCTCGTGGTCGTCGCCCTCGACCGCCGGCGATACATCACGCCCAAGGTCCACGCCACCGGCCGGTTCGCGGTCAACGTCCTGGGCGAGCACCAGCAGGCCCTCGCCGACTGCTTCGCGGGCGCCCCGGTGCAGCCCGGCCGCGAGCGATTCTGCGGTGCGCCGTGGCAGCCGGGCACGACCGGCCTGCCGCTCCTTGATGGGGCGATCGCGACCCTCGAATGCACGGTCGTCGGGGTCCATCCGATCGGCGACCACGACCTGTTCATCGGCCGGGTGGAGGCCCTCCACAACGACGAGCACCACCCCCAGCCGCTCCTCTACTACCGCCGCCGCTACCTGCGGGTCGAGCGCTCCGAGTCGATCGCGATCGAAGGCCGGCAGGAGGGCTGAGCGGCGTGACTGCGCCGGCCCTGGCCAGGATTCAGGCCGCCGGGCTCGAGATCGGCTACGACAGCCATGGCAGCGGCCCGCCGCTGGTGCTGCTCCACGGCGCGACCTCGACCGGACGGGAAGACTTCGCCGCCCAGGTGCCCCTCCTCTCGAAGGCCTTCCGGCTGTACCTGCCCGACGCCCGTGGCCACGGGACGACCCGCTGGGACGCCGCCGACGGCTTCACCTATGCCCAGCTCGTGGACGACGTCCTTGCCTTCGTCGACGCCCTGGGGCTGGACACGTTCCACCTGCTGGGCTTCTCGATGGGCGCGATGACCGCGCTCCAGTTCGCGACCCGCTATCCGGACCGGCTGCGGACCCTGGTCGTGGTCGGCATCACGACCCAGCGCGAGCCGCGGGCCAGCGTGGTCCGCCGGCTGACCGACCTGGAACGGATCGACCGGGTCGACCCGGCCTGGGCCGCGCTCCTTGCCCGGCGCCATGATCCCGTCCAGGGCGTGGGTGCCTGGCGCCGGCTCCTGCCGGCCATTGCCGCGGACGTTGCCGCCCAGCCCCTGCTCGGACCGCGTGAGCTCCGCCAGATCGAGCTCCCGGCCCTGGTCGCGGTCGGCGACCACGACCCGTTCGTGCCGGTCGACCATGCCTGGGGCCTGATGCGGCAGCTGCCCGATGGCCGGCTCTTCGTCGCACCGGGCTCGGGCCACGAGGTGATGGTCCGCCGGCCGGCACTCTTCAACGAAGCCGTGTCGGGCTTCTATCGTTCGACCGAAATGATCGCCCGTGACCGAAGCAAGCGCGAGCCGGCTCCCGGCGGGTCGGGCGCGACGTTCGAAGGAGACCAACGATGACGACCCTGCTGGCCCACTTCCGCCGCCCGGACGGCGGCCCGGAGGCCGTCGCCGCGTTCGAACAGGCGTACGCCGAGACCCACCTGCCCTTGATCGTCGAGACGCCCGGCCTGCGCGCGCTCCGGGTCCAGCGGGTGGCCGAGGCGCTCGGCGGCCCAACCGACCTGCTCCTGATCGCCGAGATGGAGTTCGACGACCGGGCGGCGCTCGACGCCGCCCTCGCCTCGGACGCGATGCGCGTCGCCGGCCGGAATTTGCGCACGATCGCTCCCGGCCTGGCGACCCTGCTGATCGTCGAGGACGCGCCCGAGCTCGTTCCGGCCGCCTGGCGCTAGGCGATACTGGGGCCGTGTCGTCCGACGCGCCGATTCGTGTCGCGTTTCCAGCCCCGCCGCCATTCGGGGCTGGGCAACCTCCCGCCGGCGTGGCCCTGGTCACCCTCGACCGGCCCGAGGCGCTCAACGCCGTCTCCTTCGCGCTGATCAGCGACCTGGTCGCGGCTCTCCACGCGCTCGATACCAATCCTGACTGCCGCTGCGTCGTCCTGACCGGTGCGGGTTCGCGGGCGTTTGCGGCTGGGGCCGACATCCGCGAGCTGGCCGGCCAGACGCCCGGGTCGCTGCGCTCCGGTGGCGCGTTCGATCGATGGGATGAGCTCCGCCAGGTGGGCCTGCCGATCATTGCCGCGGTCCGCGGCTATGCCCTGGGTGGTGGCTGCGAGCTGGCGATGGCCTGCGACCTGATCGTCGCCGGCGAGGATGCCCAGTTCGGCCAGCCGGAGATCAAGCTCGGGGTGATCCCCGGCGCCGGCGGCACCCAGCGCCTGACCCGGGCGATCGGCAAGGCGCGGGCGATGGAGCTGATCCTGACCGGCCGCTCCATGTCCGCCCGGGAGGCCGAGGTCGCCGGCCTGGTCAGCCTGGTCGTCCCGTCCGAGGAGACACTGGA
>DATGGC010000284.1:0-7576 GCA_035308745.1 Candidatus Limnocylindrales bacterium
CCGGCCGGCCAGCGCGGTGCGGAGCGCGACCTGGACCGCCACTTCGGATTCCGAATCGAGGTGGGCGGTCGCTTCGTCCAGGACCACCACGTCGGGTGCCTTGAGCAGCAGGCGGGCGATCGCGATGCGCTGCTTCTCACCACCCGACAGGCGGTAGCCGCGATCCCCGACGAGGGTGTCCAGGCCGTCGGGCAGCGAGTGGATCAAGGGCAGGATCTGGGCGGCCCGGAGGGCCTCGATCAGGTCGGCCTCGCTCGCCTCGGGCCGGGCGTAGAGCAGGTTCGAGCGGATCGTGTCGTGGAACAAGTGGGCGTCCTGGGTGACCACGCCGACCACGGCGCGGACCGAAGCGAGCGTCGCGTCGCGCAGGTCGATGCCGTCGATCCGGACCGCGCCATCGCGCACGTCATACAGGCGCGGGATCAGGTGGCTGATCGTCGTCTTGCCGGCGCCCGACGGCCCGACCAGGGCCACCAGCTGGCCGGGCTCGGCCACGAACGAGATATCGAACAGGACCTGTTGGGTCGGTGCCTGGTCGAGGACGGCGACCGACTCGAGCGAGGCGAGCGAGACCTCCTCGGCGGTCGGGTAGCGGAAGTCGACATGCTCGAACTCGATCCGGGCCGGACCACGGGGGATCGCCACGGCGCCGGGCCGTTCCGCGATCATCGGCTCCAGGTCGAGCACCTCGAAGACCCGATCGAACGAGACGAGCGCGGTCATGATGTCGACCTGGACGTTGGACAGGGCCGTGAGTGGCCCGTACAACCGGGTCAGGTACGCGGTCAGCGCCACGAGGGTGCCCACCTGGAGCGTGCCGTCGGCCGCGAGGAGGCCGCCCCAGCCAAACGTCAGGGCGGTGGCCAGGGTGGCCGTCAGGAGCACCGCGGCCATGAACACCCGGGTGTACATCGCCCGCTTGACTCCGATGTCCCGGACCCGGCCGGCCTTGTCCTCGAAGCGCTGGATCTCGCGGTCCGGCTGGCCGAAGAGCTTGACCAGCAGGGCGCCCGACACGTTGAACCGCTCGGCCATCATCGAGGTCATGCCCGCGTTGAGGTTGTAGCTCTCGAGGGTGATCGCCTGAATCCGCCGGCCGACGAACCGGGCGGGCAGGATGATGATCGGCAGCAGGGCCAGCCCGACGAGGGTGATCTGCCACGACAGGAAGACCATCGCGATCAGGGTGATGACCACGCCGATCGCGTTGCCGATGACCGATGAGAACGTGTCGGTGAACGCCTGCTGGGCGTCCGTCACGTCGCTGTTCAGGCGGCTGACCAGGGCCCCGGTCTGGGTCCGGGTGAAGAACGAGATCGGCATCTCCTGGAAGTGGGCGAAGACCTGGGTCCGCATCTGGAAGATGAGGCCCTCGCCGATCCGGGCGGAGATCCAGCGCTGCCACAGCGACAGGCCTGCATCGGCGATCGCCAGGATCACCAGCACGATCCCGACCTCGACGATGAAGCCCGAGTCCCGAGGCAGGATCCCATCGTCGATGATCGCCCGGTAGAGCAACGGGTTGGCCGCCCCGAGCAGGGCGTCGATGACGATCAGGACCAGGAAGACGGCCAGCTTCTGGCGATACGGCCGGGCGAAGGCCACGATCCGGCGGAAGATCCCCGGCGAGAGCTTGTACGAGCGGATCGAATCGTCGCGCCGGAACGAGCGCATCAGGCTGGCGCTGCCCGCCCCGCCACGTCGGCCGGTCAAGCCGGAATCGAGTCCGTGCGCGCATTCACCCGGTCATTGTCGATCCGGACGCCCCGACGCGCCCTGAACGCCTCGACCCGGGCGAGCCCGGCTCAATCCTGGAGCCGGCCCCACAGGACATCGACCTCCTCGACGGTGACGATCGCGCCTTCGGTGAGGCCGTTCAGGCCGGGCAGCACCCGCTCCACCCGGGCCCGGCTGTCGACCCAGGTCAGGATCAGGGGCAGGTCGCGGGCGAGGTCAAGGATCGAGCTGGTATGGATCTTGCTGGCGGCCCCGAAGCCTGCCACGCCACGCTCGATCGTCGCCCCGCTGGCGCCCTCGTTGCGCAGGTATTCGAGGATCGCCTCGTAGCGTGCCTTGTGCTCCACCTGGTCCGACTCGCCGAAGAAGGCCTGGACGCGAAGGGCGCTGGTTGACGGTTCCACTTCGATTCTCCTTGCTCAGATCAGGCGGGCGACGACGGTGCCCAGGTAGACGCCGATGAGCGCACCGCCCACGCTCGCCGCGATGTTCGTGCCCGCCGCTACGAGGCTGCCCGCTCCGATCAGGCTGAGCGTCTCGTAGCTGAACGTGGAGAACGTCGTGTACGAGCCGAGGAAGCCGACCGCGAGCGCGGGCTGGAACCAGGACGGCGCGATCGCCCGCTCGGTCGCGATCGTCAACACGACTCCGATCAGGAATGACCCACTCACGTTGATGATCAGCGTCCCATACGGAAACCCGGCGCCAAGCCGGTCGGCAACCCAGCCGCCCAGGAGGAAGCGCGCGTTCGCGCCAAGCACCGCCCCGATCGAGATCGCGAGATACGTCACGCTCGCTTCACCATCTCCTTCCGTCGCCTCCGGGACCGGAAACGACAAGACCCCCGGCCTGCCATGCAGTCCAGGGGCCATCAGCCCGAGCATCGGGCGGTTCAGGCACTCGCTCGAGCACCTCGGCGGGATCCATCGCCGTTGGCGGATGGTATGGGCGGGCCGGTCAAGCGTCAAGCCAATTCGGCTGCCCGTGGACGCCGAAACCGCTCCGCGCTCGGGGCCCGTACCATCAGCCGACACCGCCGACGATTCGGCCGCACCTGATCCCGATTGGAGAACCGTTCCATGCGTCGCTCCCGACTCGCTATGGCCATCATCCTCGCCCTCGTGGGCCTCGTCTGGATCGGCCAGGGAACGGCCCTGATCAAAGGCAGCAGCGCGATGACGGGCAGCAGTTTCTGGGCCGTGATCGGGGCCGTCCTGATCGCGCTGGCGGTCGTGGTCCTCTTCCGGGAGCGCCGATTCACGCCAAAGAGCTGACCGCCAGGCCTCATCATCGGCACGATGCGCGGAGGCGCATCGGGAGGTCCGAATGATCGAGGCGGTCGTCATCGGGGCCGGCCAGGCCGGCCTGGCGGCGAGCTATCACCTGGCCCGGCACGGAATCGAGCACGTGGTCCTGGAACGGGGCCGCGTGGGCGAGTCGTGGCGGTCGCAACGCTGGACCTCGTTCAGGCTCAATACGCCGAGGTCGCTTAGCCTGCTGCCCGGCGAGGTGAGCGACCCCGAGTCGGCCCACGAGTTCCTGGCCGTCGAACCGTTCGTTGCTCGCCTCCAGGCGTATGCCGAGCGGCAGGCACTGCCGATCCGAACCGGAGCGACCGTCACCCGGGTTGCGGCCCGGCCCGGCTCGTTTGACGTCTCGATCCAGGGCGACGCGGGTGACGAGCGGCTGCGCGCCCGCTCGGTCATCGTCGCTTCGGGCGGCCAGCGGGTGCCCCGGATCCCGGCGATCGCGCGCGACCTGCCCTCCGGGATCCGGCAGCTTTCGGCGGCCGACTATCGCGATCCGGGCAGCCTGCCCTCCGGTGCCGTGCTCGTGGTGGGCAGCGGCCAGACGGGCGTCCAGGTCGTGGAAGACCTCCTGGCGGCCGGCCGGACGGCCTACCTGTGCACGAGCGCCGTGGGCCGCTTCCCGCGCCGGTATCGAGGCCGGGACACCCTCGACCTGATGAGCGAGGCCGGCCTGTTCGACATTCCGATCGAGCTGCTCCCCGACCCGAACGTTCGCTTCCTGGCCACGGCCCTCGTGTCGGGCGTGGGGCCACTCGGCCACACGGTCAGCCTGCAGGGCCTGGCGGCGCACGGCGCGATCCTGCTCGGCCGCCCGGCCCGCGTCGACGGCCGGCGGATCTACCTCGAGCCGACGGTCGGCACGAACGTGGCGGTCGGCGACCGGGTGTCGGCCGAGACGAAGGTCCAGATCGACGACGCACTGCGGGCCCGAGGCATCCCGCTACCGCCCCACGGCCCGGACGACCCCGCCGACCAGCCCCACCCCGACCCGGCCGCGATCTCCTCGCCGGCCGAGCTGGACCTCGACGCGGCCGGCGTTGGCAGCGTCATCTGGACGACGGGTTTCAGCGGCGACTTCGGTTACCTGCCCGGCTCGCTCCTCGACGCTGCCGGCAAGCCGATCCAGGTCAAGGGCGTGATGCCCATGGCCGGCGTGTTCTGCCTCGGCCTGCCCTGGATGGCGCGCCGCCGGTCGGGCCTGATCTCGGGCGTCGATGGCGACGGCGCGTTCGTCGTCGAGCGCCTGGCGGAGCACCTCGCGGCGAGCCCGGCGCCTGGCTGACGCGCCCGCTCACTCGTCCTGGGAGAGGACCACGACGGCGTACGGCGCGACGCTCACCAGCCCGCTCTGGGCCTGCTCGTCGAGCGGCCCGCCATCGGCGTCGACATCGTCGGCGATGCTCGCCCCGAACTGCTCGTCGTAGAGCGTCGAATCGGAGTTGATCCGGACCCGCCAGCGGCCCGGCCGGGGCAGGCCCAGGGCGAGCTCGACGACGGGCTGGGTGGAGAGGTTGGCCACGATCACGACATCGTCGCGCGGACCGCCGGCCGAGGAGCGCTGCCAGGCCAGGAGCTTCAGCTCATCGTCGGCCCGCAGGATCGTGGTGTGCAAGCCCTGCAGCCCGGCCGACCAGCCGGCGCTGTTGCGCCGGGCGGTGATCAGGTCACGGTGGAGCTGGACGATGCCGGCGAAGCGGTCGGATTTCGACCAGTCGAGGGGCACAGTGTCATCGAACCAGCCGTCCTCGAGCAGCTCCTGGCCCTGGAAGAGCATCGGGATGCCCGGCGCCAGCAAGGTGATCGCCGAACCCAGCGTTGCTCGCTTGCGGGCAAACCAGTTGGCCGCATCGCCCGGTGCCACGGCTTCGGCCAGGCGGACATGGCCATTGGCCACGTCGTCGTGGGATTCGGTGTAGATCACCCGGCTGAAGGGTTGCTCGCCGCCGGCCAGGAGCTGTCCGGCGATCGCCTCGACATCGCGTTCGGAATCGTCGGCGGCAGTCAGGGCCGCCCGGACCACGGCCAGGAAGCCCGGGTCCCAGCGGGCGCCGAATCCGGCACCACCGGCCGCGGTCGGCTGGGTGATCAGGACCGGGTCGCCCAGGTCCTCGGCGATCGTCAGCTTCCAGGGCTGGCGGGCCCGGACCTCGTCGTTGATCCAGGCCAGCAGCGACCAGCCCTCGGGCAGGGCATGGTCGGGGTCCTCGTCCACCGTTCGGATGTAGAGGGTCGAATCGAAGCGCAACCCATCGGCCTGGAACTCCTCCAGCCAGGTCAGGGCACTGTCGCGCAGGAAGGTCCGGACCTCGCCCCGGCCGAAGTCGGGCCGGGTATTGCCCCACGGAGTCACGGCCCGCTCGTCGTTGTAGAAGTAGATCCCGCCCCAGTCGCCCTCGGCCCAGCCGTCGAACCGCCAGAGGTCCAGGTCGCCCGGCCCGAGGTGGTTGTAGACGACGTCGACGATCACCGCGATGCCGTGCTCGTGGGCCGCGCGGACGAAGCGTTTGAACGCGTCCGGGCCTCCGTAGCTCGATTCGATGGCGAAGATGTGGGCAGGGTTGTAGCCCCACGACACGTCGCCGGCGTACTCGAACGGGGGCATCACCTGGATCGCGCCGATGCCCAGCTCCTGGAGGTAGCCCATCCGGCGGATGGCCCGGTCGAAGGTGCCCGGCCGGTCGCCCCGGGCGCCGAACGTGCCGATGTGCATCTCGTAGATCACGATGTCGTTCCAGCCCGGCATCTCGAACCGGCCGGGACCCCAGTCGAACGCCGCCGGGTCGTAGACCACGGCATTGCCGATCGAGCTCGTCACGAGCCGGGCATACGGGTCGATCCGGTCCACGACGCCGCCCGGCGTCTGCAGCCGGTAGCGGTACTCGTCGCCGGCGCCGACCCCGGCCACGTCGGCCGACCAGGTCCCTGACCAGGGCTCGCCCGGCGGATCCGGATCGGGAGCGAGGCCGATCCCCGGTTCGGCCCAGTCGTTGAAGCTGCCCCGGACCCAGACGGCCGTGGCATGGGGCGCCCAGACCCGGAACGTGGTCGCGTCGGCCCGCGGCTGGGCGCCCATCCCGGGCTGCCTCGATGGAGCCGAGGCGGTCAGGGGCGCGCGAGCTGATCGTCCGGCGGGCACCGGACGATCCTAGCAGCGCCCGTCGGGGCGCCGGCTCAGCCCGGCGTTGGCACCACGAAGTAGCCGGTCACGTCGAAGACGACATCGGCGCTCGAGCCGGCCTTGCCGACGTAGGTCACGCTGAGGGTGCCCTCCGAGCCGTTGGTGCCCAGGGGCACGGTCACCCCGTTGGCCCGGTTGTCGCCCAGCGGGAAGTTGAGGGTCGAGGTTCCCGGCGTGTTGGTGGCGACCGTGGTCAGCGACAGGTAGCCCGGCGCGGTCTGGCCGGTGACGGTCAGGTTGCCGGTGACCGCGATCGCATCCGACGGGATGTTGAGGGCCGGGTTGAGCGAGCGGTCGGTGACCACGAACGTGCTGGCCACGTTGGCGCTGAGGGCGCTGGGCAGGCCCACCGCCCGGCGGCTGTCGACGAGCCGGTTGGGCGTGACGCTGAAGTAGGTCGCCCCGGCAACCGTGATCGGGGTAACCGACGCCGATGGATCCGATGCCGGACCGGTGCCCATCGGATTGGTGGCCGTGACCGTGATCGTATAGGCCGTCCCGTTGGTCAGGCCCAGGATCGTGCAGGTGAGCGCGCCGCTGGACGTGCACGTCCGGCCGAGGGGCGACGACGTCGCCGTGTACCCCGTGATGGGACGCCCGCCGGTGGACGCCGGGGCGGTCCAGCTGACGACCGCTCCCCCGTCAATCGGGGCGGCCATGACGCCGGTCGGCTGGCTCGGGACCGTGGCCGGGATCACCCCGGCCGACGCCGACGAGGCCGGACCGGTGCCGACGGAGTTGGTGGCGGTGACCCGGAAGGTGTAGCTCGTGCCATTGGCCAGGCCGCTGACCGTGCACGACAGCGTCCCGCTCGTGGTGCAGGTCGCGCCGCCCGGCGTGGCCGTGGCGGCATAGCCGGTGATCGGGTGGCCGTGGGCCGCGGCGGCGTGCCAGCTCACGGCAACGGTCGTGTCACCGGCGGCTCCGGTGACCGTCGTCGGAGCGCCCGGGACGAGCGGGCTGATGAAGGCGTTCAGCCCGTTGGGCGTGCCCAGCCCGGTCGGCCCGTCATAGCCGGTGCCGGCGGTGCACAGGTAGCTGCCGCCGCAGCTCCCGTTGGAGCCCGAGGTGACGTCGTTGAGCTGGCTCGACTGGGCGTACAGATAGCTGCCCGGGTAGGTGCTGGCGGTGGGTGTCCCGGCCAGGGCAAAGACGCTGGCGATGATCGGCGAGCTGACGGAGGTGCCACCGACGATGTCCCAGCCGCCCCGGTAGACGGCGACGCCGGTCGACGGATCGCCGACCGCCGAGACGTCGGCCACTGTCCGCCCGGAGCAGGACGGGTCGGCCTGCCAGCCGGGCTTGGGCTCGCCGGTCGAGCAGCCGCTGCCGGCCCCGGCCCAGGCCGTCT
>DATGGC010000285.1:0-9646 GCA_035308745.1 Candidatus Limnocylindrales bacterium
CACCCTCGGCCAGCGGGTGATCGGCGAGCAGGCACAGCGCGTCGCCGAGGTCCTTGCGGTTGATCTCCCAGACCTGGAGCTTGGTCAGGAGCAGGTCGGCCAGGTCGATCGTGACCGCCGGGCCCTCCAGCCGGCCGCGCAGGTCGAGCTTGTGGGACATCGCCAGCTCGTCGACGACGACATCGACCGACCAGCGGGCATCGGGCGCCTGGAAGTACAGCCGGGTCGCGCCGTGGAGGGCGTTGAAGAACTGGTCGGGCAGGTAGCCCTGCTCCAGGAAGAAGGCCTTCAGCCGGGTCGCGCCCTTGGCCGCCACGACGAAATCGAGATCGGCGTACGACCGGGCAAACGGACCCGCGTGGACGCTCGGGCTGCGCAGCCAGACGGCGACGCCGCCCATCAGCCGGGCGGGGATCCCGGCGGCCAGGAGCAGGCCGCCCAGGCGAGCCGCCTCGGCCTGGATATCGGCCGCCAGCAGCCCGTCGGGTTCAGTCATCGCCGCGCAACCCTAGCAAAGAAAGACGGCCGGCGATTCTCGTCGCCGGCCGCCCATCGGTCCCGCTTGGACCGCACGGATCACTCAGGCGGGAGCTCCTTGTACACGAAGTCGATATCGATGCCCTGGCCCCTCCGGATCTGGCGCGGGATGTAGTACAGCGCCAGCCCGATCAGGATGATCACGACGAAGAAGGCCGGGATCCACCAGGCATTCTTGGGATCCCCGGACATGACCAGGGCCGGGAACTGGGTGCCGACGACCAGCAGGCCCAGGAAGAAGACGATCGAGAAGACGCCGGTGATGTACAGCACCGGCACGCCCAGGAAGTTGATGTTCGCCGGCGATGCCTTGTACAGGTCGGGCCGCCTGGTCGGGAAGGCGATCGCGGCCACGGCCACGATGCACACGGCCAGGATCCCGGCCAGCACGATCGTGCCCAGGATGATCTGGAACGAGCTCGAGTAGACGCTCCAGAAGACGAAGACCACGATGATCGCGGTCGCCAGCAGGATCGCCGGGATCGGCGAGTGGTAGCGCTCGTTGACCTCGGACAGCTTCTCCGGGATCAGCCGGTCGAAGGACCAGGCGAAGAACGAGCGGATCGGCATGTAGGTGTTGGCGATCATCGACGGCAGGCTCCAGAACATGAACGAGCCGACGATCAGGACGGTCAGGATCGGGGTGTTGAAGACCAGCGCCGCGAGGAAGTGGTAGAACGGCCCGGTCGGGATCGCGTAGGCCGTGCTGCCGGCGTTGAGGGCATACACGAAGTTGTAGCCCGCGATCCGGAACAGCAGCCAAACGCCGATGATCAGCAGCAGCCCGTCCCAGAACAGGGCGCCGAACATGATCTGGATCTGGCGGCCGCGGTTGGACGCGCTCTTGAGCTCGCCCGACATGTACACCGACCAGAAGTTCCACATCATGAAGCCCTCGATCGAGAAGAGGGTCGGCAGGGTGGCGCTCCAGTTCCCGAGGTTGGGCGCGGCATCCTGGGCGTTGGCCTTGGAGATGACGTCCTGGACGGTGCCCCCGCTGAACTGCGCGTTGAGCGTGTTGAAGTGGTTGAAGAAGTCGGTCTGGTTGCCGACCAGCAGGACGAGGAAGGCCAGCAGGGTGCCGGCCATGGCGATGATGAAGAACCCGTTCTGCCAGCGGAACGTGGACTTCGAGCCGCGGATCAGGATGGCCGTCTGGAGGGCAACGATCGCCAGCGAGGCGATCAGGATGTAGGTCTGGTCCGTCTGGAATGACGTGCCGAGGTTGGTCAGGCCGCTGTTGCTGGTCAGGATGCCGAGCGACGACAGGACCGGTCCCAGGGCCAGGACCGAGAAGAACTTGGCGAAGAAGGCCGCACCGGCCAGGCCGCCGAAGATCATCGCCACGTTCGAGATCAGGCCCAGGGCGGGGTGCAGGATCCGGCTGACCCAGACGTAGTCGCCGCCCACCCGGGGCATGCTCGAGGCCATCAGCGCGAACATGATCAGGATCGGGATGTTCAGGACGACCGACAGGCCCAGGACCCCGATCACGTCGGCGCCCGGGAATGCGGCCAGGGTGAAGAAGATCGAGTAGGCGATCGTGGAACCGACGGGCGCCGAGATGGCGGCGTTGAAGACCGTCGCATCGAAGGCCGACGCTTCGCGCACTAACCCCGTGCTGTTGCGTACGAACAGCCTGCTGGCACCCGTCACTGCCACCCTCCGGTCGGCTACATGGAGCTGCGTTGACAGCCCGTTTCGCGGATGCAACAGTTAGACACGATCGAACACATGATGTCAATGGTCTCTGTCACGACGCAACGACAAAGTTGTTGACTTCGAACATGCCGGGAACCATGACGCACGAAGCACAGGAGCGGTGGCGTGCTGGCTCGTACGGGTGGAACCCTCCTCCGCGATCGCTTCGGCACGGCCAAGCCGATCGTGGCGATGTGCCACCTGCCCGGCCTGCCCGGCCGTCCACGCCACGATCGGGCAGCTGGCATGGGCCGGATCATCGACAGCCTGGCCCACGACCTGCCGATCCTCCACGAGGCGGGCGTCGACGGCCTGCTGTTCTGTAACGAGGCGGACCTGCCCTACCAGCTCCAGGTCGGGCCCGAGATCCCGGCGGCGATGGCCGCCGCGATCGGCCAGCTGCGGGCCGAGATCCGGCTGCCGTTCGGGGTGAACATCGTCTGGGATCCGCGCGCCAGCCTGGCCGTCGCCCGGGCCACCGGCGCGACGTTCGTGCGCGAGGTGTTCACCGGGGTCTACGAGAGCGACCACGGGATCATGCAGCCCGATTTCGGCGCGCTGGCCGCCTATCGGACGGCGATCGGCGCCGACGACGTGCTGCTGTTCTGCAACATCACCCCCGAGTTCGCCAGCAGCCTGGGCCGGCGCACGATCGCCCAGCGGGCCCAGGGCGCGGCCTTCCTGGGTGCCGACGTGATCCTGATCAGCGGCCAGCTCACCGGCACGCCTATCGACCTGGCCGAGCTGCGGGCGGCCGCCGAGGCCGTTCCGGCAACACCCGTCCTGGCCAACACCGGGGTCCGCGCCGAGACCGTGGCCGAGATCCTGTCGATCGCCGACGGGGCACTCGTCGGGACGACCCTCAAGCGCGACGGAGTGACCTGGAATCCGGTCGACCGGGAGCGGGCGATGCGGTTCATGGACGCCGTGCGGGCGACGCGTGAGCCCGTGGCGGTCGGCTGAGGTGGCCAGGACCAAGCTCTACTTCGTCACCGACATCCACGGCTCGAGCAAGTGCTTCCGCAAGTTCATCAACGCCGGCCCGATCTACAAGGCGGACGTGATGATCCTGGGCGGCGACATCGCCGGCAAGGCGATCCAGTCGATCGTGCGCGGGCCGAACAACACCTGGACCTGCTCGTTCGTGGGCACCAACTACACGATCTCGACCGACGCCGAGCTGGTCGAGCTGGAGCGGCTGATCTCCGATCACGGCTACTACCCCTACCGCGCCGAGCCGGGGGAGCTGGAGGCCCACGAGACCGACGGCACCCTCGAGGGACTCTTCCTCAACCTGATGATCGAGCGCCTGACCGGCTGGCTCAACCTGGCCGATGAGCGCCTCCGGCCGGCCGGCAAGCCACTCTTCTTCATGCTCGGCAACGACGACCCGGTCGAGCTGGGCGACCTGCTCAACCGGGCGCCCTGGGGCACGGCCGACGAAGGCAAGGTGGTGTGGCTCGACGACGAGCACGAGATGATCTCGTGGGGCTACTCCAACATCACGCCCTGGAAGAGCCATCGCGAGATGACCGAGGACCAGCTGACCAACGCGATGGAGGAGATGGCCGCCGGGTTGAGCCGGCCGGAGCGGGCTGTCCTCAACATCCACGTGCCGCCCTTCGGCACCCAGCTCGACGACGCACCCAGCCTCGACGAGAACCGCCGGGTCCAGGCCGTCCTGGGCCAGGTCCAGTTCTCGGCCGTGGGCAGCACCGCGGTCCGCGACTTCGAGCTGAGCCACCAGCCGCTCCTCGGCCTCCACGGCCATATCCATGAGTCGTCGGGCATCCGCCGGCTGGGCCGCACGGTGGTGATCAACCCGGGCAGCGACTACTCGACCGGGGCCCTGAACGGCGCCCTGGTCACCCTCGACAAGGACAAGGTCAGCGCCCATCAGCTCGTCCGCGGATGACGAGCCGGGGGGAGGTCCTGGTGGCGATCGACGTCGGAACGTCGGGGGCACGTGCGGCTGCCTACGACTTCGGCGGCCGGCCGGTGGACGAGGTCCGGCGGCCCTATCCCACTGACCTGGGGCCCGATGGGCGGGCCGAACAGGACGCCAACCGCTGGCGCTCGGCCTCGCTGTCGGCGCTCGCCGGGCTGGTCCGCAACCTGGGCCCGCGGAGTCCGATCCGGGCGATCTCCCTGACCGGCCAATGCCCCTCGGTGGTCCCCCTCGACGACCATGACCGGCCCCTGCGGCCGGGCCTGATCTACCGCGACAACCGGGCCGTGGCCGAGGCCCTGGCCATCCGCCGCCAGTTTGGCGACCGCCTGATCCACGATCGGACCGGCCACCTGCCGGCCGCCTTCCATGTCGCGGCCAAGGTCCTCTGGCTGCGGGCCAACGAGCCGGAAGCCTTTGCCGCGACACGCCGCTTCGTCGAGCCGAGCGACTTCGTGGCCCTGGCCCTGACCGGCGAGAACGTGACCGACTGGACGATTGCCACGGCCTCGGCCCTGTTCAACGTGCGCGAGCGGCGCTGGGACGACGTCGTCCTGGACGGCCTGGACCTCGAGCCCGATCTCTTTCCGGTGGCCCATCCGTCGTGGGCGGTGGTCGGCGAGCTGCGCCCCGCCGTGGTCCGCCGGCTGGGCCTGGCCCGTTCGGTCCCGGTCGTGATCGGCGGTGGCGACAGCCTGGCCTGTGCCTTCGGGGCGGGGGTCGTTGCGCCGGGTCCGATCAGCGAGATGGCCGGCAGCTCGACCTGCCTCAACTCGGTCGTGCCCGAGCCCCTGGCCGATCTCGAAGTCACGAACTACCCCAACCTGCTGCCCGGCGATGGCTACTTCACCGAGGTCGGGATCAATACCAGCGGCGAGGCCGTCGACTGGCTGGCCGCGTTGGCCTACGGCGGCCGCTCGGGTCGCCCGACCGGGGCCGACTACGCCCGGATCGACGCCGAGGCCGGCGCGGTCCCGGCCGGCGCCGACGGCCTGCTGGTGGTGCCCGTCCTGGGTGACGGCGAGCGCGACGATCCGGGCCTGCGCGGCGCCGCGGTCGGCCTCTCGCTGCGCCACGGCCGGGCCGCGCTTGCCCGGGCCGTCCTGGAAGGCGTGGCCTTCGGGATCCGGGCCCGGATCGAGACCCTGGCCGTGGCCGGCTCGGCGGCCACCGAGCTGCGGGTGTCGGGCGGCGACAGCCGGCTCGGGACGTGGAACCAGATCAAGGCCGACGTCCTGGGAATCCCGATCATCCGGGTCCCCGGCGACGCCACCTCGGCCGGGGCGGCGCTGCTGGCCGGCCTGGGCGCCGGGATCTACCGCGACGCGGCCGAGGCGGTCGCGGTTGGCAGCCGGGCGGAGCGCCCGATCGAGCCCGATCCGGCCGTTCACCAGCGCTATGGCGAGCTGTACCGCGGCTATCGCGACCTCGTGGCGTCGCGGGCGATCCACACCGGCGGGGCCGTCGGATGAACGTCCGGCTCGGGATCAATACCTGCTTCGCGGTCAAGCGCTGGCCACGGCCGGCCGACTGGGCCCGGGTGGTGCGCGACGACCTGGGCCTGGACCTGGTCGAGCTGTCGCTCGACCTGCTCGAGGGCTTCGAGACGCCCGAAGGACTCCAGCGGGTCGCCGCCGAGAACCGGGCTGCCATCGACGAGGCCGGGCTGCGAGCCGTGGGCACCTTTACCGGGCTGATCGGCTACTCGCGCAACCTGCTCCTCCATCCCGATCCGGCCGCCCGGGCGGCAGCGCTCGGCTGGTATGAATCGGTCATCGACCTGACCGCGGAGCTCGGGCTGGCCGGGACCGGCGGCCACGTCGGTGCCCTGAGCGCGCCCGACTGGCTCGATCCGGCGGCGCGGGCCGCGCGCTGGGCGGACCTCAAGACGAGCCTGGCGAGCCTCAGCGCCCGGGCCCGCGCCAGTGGCCTCGAGCACTTCCTGGTCGAGAACCTGGTCCCCGTCCGCGAGCCGTCGACGATGGCCCAGGTCGCCGACCTGCTGACGCCGGGCGATGCCGGCCACGTGCCCGTCGGCGTATGCGTCGACCTCGGCCACATGTGCGTCGACGGGCAGACCGGTTTGGAACGCGATCCGTACGCCTGGCTGGCCCGCTTCGGAGCGGAGCTCCTCGAGGTCCAGCTCCAGCAGTCCGACGCGGAGGGCGACCACCACTGGGCGTTCACCCCCGAACGCAACCGGCAGGGTCGGATCGAGGCCGGGCGGGTGCTCGACACGCTCGATGCCGCCGGCGCCCGGGACGTGACCCTGATCCTCGAGATGATCCCCGGCTTCGAGGAGCGCGACGACCAGCTCCGGGCGGACCTGGCCGCCTCCGCCGCGTACTGGCGGGCCGCGATCGACGCACACGGCTCGAGCCCGGCGGTGCGCGCATGAGCCGGACCGACGGGCAGACCCGCTCGAGCGACGGGGTCGAGATCCACTACCGGATCGAGAGCCCGGACGGTGACCGGGGCACGGAGACCGGCGTCGACGCTGGCGCCGAAACCGTGGTGCTGGTCAACGGCATCGGCGACGACCTCGAGGCGTGGCTGCTCCAGGTCCCGGACCTGCTCGCGGCCGGCCTGCGGGTGGTCTCGTTCGATAACCGCGGGCTGGGCGCGTCAGGGCGGCCGCCCGGCCCGTACACCAGCGGGCAGGGTGCGGCCGACCTGCGGGCGGTCGTCGCCGCCCTCGGCCTGAAAGACTTCCACGTGGTCGGCTGCTCGATGGGCGGGCTGATCGCCCTTGCATACGCCCTGGGCGCGCCGGCCGGACTGCGCTCGCTGGTCCTGGCCAACACCTACGCCGCGCCAGACGCGTTCAGCCGGGACATCCTCGAGTCATGGGCGGCGATCCTGGCCGCGGGCGGCATGCCGGCGGTCATGCGCCAGATGGCGCCCTGGATCTTCAGCCCCGCGTTCCACCAGGACCAGGCCGAGACGCTGGCCGGGTTCATCACCGAGATGGTCGCCAGCCCGCAGACGGCCGAGTCGTTCGCGGCGCAGCTGGCGATCCTCCACGACCACGACTGCTGGGCCCGCCTGGGCGAGATCCGGGTGCCCGCCCTGGTCCTGGTCGCCGAGTCCGACGTCTTCATCCGCCCCGACCTCTCCCGGCGGATGCTCGAACGCCTGCCCGACGCCCGTTGGGCGTCGGTCCCGGGCGGCCACGCGGTGATGTGGGAGAACCCGGCGGCCTGGAACCAGGCGATCGTGGGATTCATCCGGGACCACGCAACCGACGCGGGCGCTGGCCGGTCGATCACATGATCGGACACATGACTCCTTGCCAAACCTGTGAGCCTCGGGCAGCATTGTGCGCGATAGTGTCAGCCGGGAAGGTGGGACGATGCTGGCTGTAGATCGCCGACTGAAGATTCTCGAGACCGTCGCCGAGGAGCAGACCATCCAGGTCGTCGAGCTGGCGGCCCGGTTCCGCGTCTCCGAGATGACGATTCGGCGGGACATCAAGCGCCTCGAGCGCGACGGCTTCCTGCGCCGGACCTACGGCGGCGCCACCGCCCACCTGACCCGTTCCCTGGACCTGGCGTTCAACGCCCGGGCGCTCCAGTCGGCCCGCGAGAAGCGCCTGATCGGGATGGCCGCCGCCCGACTGGTGGCCGACAGCGCCAGCCTGTTCATCGGCATCGGCACGACCTGCGAGCAGTTCGGGCGCTATATCAAGGCCCGGCCCGAGCTGACGGTGGTGACCGGCTCGTTGCCGATCGCGAGCCAGCTTGGCACCCGTTCGATGCACACGGTCGTGCTGGGTGGCGCCGTCCGGCGCGACGAGCTGAGCTGCGTCGGCCCGGCCGCCCGGGCGACGCTCAGCCGCTATCGCTTCGATATCGCCGTGATCGGCGCCGCGGGCCTGTCGGTCGAAGCCGGGATCACCGACATGGTTGACGAGGAGGCCGATATCCACCGCCAGGCCATCGACCTCGCCCGCCGGGTCATCGTCCTGGCCGACGGCTCGAAGTTGGGCCAGGTGGCCCTCGCCAATGTGGCCCCGGTCAGCGCGATCAGCACCCTGGTGACCGATGCCAGCGCCGACCCCGGCCAGCTCGACCGCCTGCGCGACCTCGGGATCGAGATCGTGATCGCCACCGCCCCCCTCGCCAGCGGCAGCCTGGCCATCGAAGAAGCGCGTGAGGAGCCCGCATGACACCGCCCTTGGCCGATCGATTCGGCACCGCCAAGCCGGTGATCGCGATGCTCCACTTCCCGGGCCTGCCCGGCCGCCCGCGCCACGATCGAGCCCTCGGCCGGGCGCATCTCGTCGACGTCGTCGGGCGCGACCTGGCCACGCTCCAGGCG
The DNA here is from genome assembly GCA_035308745.1 of Candidatus Limnocylindrales bacterium. Classification (GTDB taxonomy): domain Bacteria; phylum Chloroflexota; class Limnocylindria; order Limnocylindrales; family CSP1-4; genus Palsa-1033. The sequence goes on from DATGGC010000285.1 coordinate 8,507, forward strand.
GCGGGCGTGGATGGCCTGCTGTTCTGCAACGAGAACGACATCCCCTACCAGCTCGCGGTCGGGCCCGAGATCCCGGCCGCGATGGCCGCCGTGATCGGCGAGCTGCGGTCCGACGTCCGGGTCCCGTTCGGGGTCAACATCCTGTGGGATGCGCAGGCCAGCCTGGCTCTCGCTCGGGCCACCGGCGCGACGTTCATCCGCGAGGTCCTGACCGGGGTCTACGAGAGCGACCTGGGGATGATCGCCCCGGCGATCGGCGACCTGGCCGGTTATCGGACGGCGATCGGGGCCGACGACGTGGCCTTCTTCGACAACATCTCGCCCGAGTTCAGCAGCGCGGTGGGCAGCCGGACGATCGCCGACCGAGCCCGGGGCGCCGCCTTCCTGGGCATGGACGCGATCCTGATCAGCGGCCCGGCCGCCGGCGTGCCGTTCGCGATGAGCGACCTCCACGCGGCCAAGGAAGCGGCACCGGAGATGGCCATCGTGGCCAATACCGGGGTCCGGGCCGATCGAATCGCCGAGATCTTCAAGGTGGCCGACGGGGCGATCGTGGGCACCAGCCTGAAGGTCGACGGGGTGACCTGGAACGCGGTCGATCCCGCCCGCGCGGGAACCTTGATGGAGGCGGCTCGAGCGGCACGCTGACCAGGCCGCGCGGTTCGCTACTCTGTGGCCATGACGGCGATCGCAAACCTGCGCGAGTTCGAAGCGCTGGCCCGCTTGAAGCTCAGCCCGGCGGCCTTTGCCTACTACGCCGGCGGGTCGTGGGATGAGCTGACCCTGCACGACAACGAGGCGGCGTTCGCCCGGCGGCGGCTGCTGCCACGGGTCCTGGTCGACATCGAGGACGTCGATCTGTCGACGTCGATCCTGGGCCAGCGCGTGGCCCTGCCCTTCGGCTTTGCCCCGGCCGCCAACCAGGAGCTCGCCCACGGCGAGGGTGAGGTCATCCCGGCCCGGGTCGCGGCCAACCGCCGCCTGCTGTACTGCCTGTCCACCTTTTCCAACCGCTCGCTGGAGGACGTCGCCGCGGTGGGCCGGGGCACGCGCTGGTTCCAGCTGTACGTCCAGAAGGACCGCGGCCGGACCGAGGCGATGGTGCACCGGGCGGCGGCGGCGGGGTACGGGGCCATCCTG
>DATGGC010000286.1:0-10644 GCA_035308745.1 Candidatus Limnocylindrales bacterium
GCGAGCGCGGCCATGGAGGTCGGCGAGTGGGATCTTGCGGTCCGCGAGATCACGCTCGCTCGCGACGAGAGCCCCGACGAGCTCGCGGCGAGCAATATGCGCTGGGTCCTGCTGACCTTCTCAGCGTTGCGCGGGGACGACGTGACGGCCGAGCTGGCCCACCTCAGCGCGTGGGCCGAGAGCATCGGTGAGTCCGGCCCGCGTGAGGCGATGGCGGACCTTCGGGCGCAGGTCGACTTTGGCACCGGCAAGTTCGCCGCCGCCTGCGATGGGTGGCTCGTCTATGCGCCCAGTGACCGGTTGAACGCCCCGGCGGCGTACTTCTACGCCGGCCTCGCAGGCCTCCTGGCGGGCGACCACGATCGGGCAGCGGCCGCACTGGCCGGGCTCGACGCGACGCCCGGCCGCTCGCGGATGCGAGCGCTCGACCGGCGTCTCCTGAGCGCCGGCCTCGCGGCGATCGCTGGACGCCGATCGGACTCCATCCGGGACGTTCGGGCCGTCCTGGCCGAGTACGCCGCGATCGGGCTGCCCTGGCGCGAGGCCCTGGGTGGGTTAGTCCTGACTTCGCTCGTTGGCGCTGGCGACACGGACGTCCAGGAGATGGCGGACACGGCTCGGGCGACGTTCAGCCGGCTCGGTGCGAAGCCGTTCGTCGCCTACCTCGACGCCGCGCTGGCCGGCTCGACGAAGCCGTCCAGCGAGCCCAAACGCCCGCCCCAGGCTGTCGTCCCCGACAAGGACGCCGCGCTGACCACGTGATGGTGCCTCCGCCCATCCACGACCTGGACGCTCGATCGTGAACGCTCGGTCGTGAACGCCCCATCGGACCGCACGGCCGCCACTCGTCTCGGTCGCGCCGTGCGGGCGACAGCCGACGGTGCCGCGGTGCCGGCGGCTGCCCGGGCGGACCGCGCCCGCCAGACGAACTGGCTGCGGGACGTGATCCTGGGTGGCCAGGACGGCCTGGTCAACATCCTGGGGATCATCCTGGGCGTGATCGCCGGCGGCGGCTCGAACACCGTCCTGATCGTGGCCGGCTTCGCCGCGGCGATCACCGAGTCGATCTCGATGGGCGCCGTGGGCTACACCTCGTCGATGTCGGAGCGCGACTACTACCTGGCCGAGCAGGTCCGCGAAACGGCCGCCATCAATGCTTCACCAGCGGCCGAGCGCGATGAGATCCGGACGCTCTACGCGGCCAAAGGCTTCGAGGGCAAGCTCCTCGACGACGTGGTCGACACGATCACGGCCAACCGCGAGACGTGGCTGGCGACGGTCATGGACGAGGAGCTCCACCTCCAGCCGGTCGAGCGCCGGGACATCGTCCGGACCGCGGTCGTGGTCGGGATCGCGACCCTGATCGGGCACCTGATCCCGCTGGTGCCGTTCGCGTTCCTCGACCGCCAGCCGGCCCTGATCCTGGCGATCGTCCTGAGCGCCATCACCCTCTTCGGCGTCGGCGCCTACTCGGCCCTGACCCTCGTCGGCGACTGGCGGCGGAGTGGCCTGAAGTTCATCGCGATCGGCCTTGGCGCCGCCGCGATTGGATTCGTGATCGGGCGCCTGTTCAACGCCGCCGGCGGCTAGGCGGCAGCTGGCGGGGCTTCAGGCGGCTTCCTCGATGCGGATCCGGATCGCCCAGGTGCGCAAGGCCTCGATCAGGTGCACGAGGGCCGTCCGGATCTCGGGCTCGACCAGGTCACCGTCGTGGTTGAAGTGCTGGGCCGCGCTGCCCACCAGCAGCTCCGGCAGGGGCATGACGCAGGCTCCCGTGAAGACCGCCGCCTCGCGCAGCTGGGCCTGGGCGCGAGCCGTCGAGCCACGACCCGGGCTGGCCCCCAGGACGGCCATCGGCTTGTCCTTCAAGGGGCTGGTCACCCGCGGCCGCGAGGCCCAGTCGAAGGCGTTCTTGAGGACCCCGGGCATCCCGTGGTTGTACTCCGGGGTGGCGACCAGCAGGGCGTCGGCGGCGGCGATCGCGCGCTTGAACGCGACCACCGAGGCGGGCTCGCCGGCCTCCTCGATGTCCTGGTTGTAGAGGGGGATGTCAGCCAGGTCGAAGACCTGGACGCTGACGCCGGCCGGAGCCAGCTCCGCGGCGGCCCGGATCAGGCCACGATTGAGGGAGGCCCGCCGCAGGCTGCCGGCGAAGCCCAGGATCTGGATCTGATCCACGCGCACCCTTCCTTTCTCGCGTGCACCGGGGCCTCCTTGACAAGCCGCTCCGGCGCTCCGAACAATCCCCCGACGATGATGCCCCAACCGCGCGCCGACACCCGGCGATTCGTAGCCCTGGCCCTCGGCTGGCACGTCCTGTGGGCAGCCTTCCTGCTGCCCTATGCCGTCGTCATCGCCCTCGTCCTGGGCGGCCAGCAGGCGGCCCAGGACCTGGTCGACAGCCTGGCCCAGGCCTTCTTCGTGCCGATCATCTTCGTGGCGGCCAGCCTCCTCCCGAATCTCCTGGTTGCCGGGCTGACCCGGCAGCTGCTCAGGGCGACGAGCGCCGGCGTCGAGCTGATCGCCTCGGGCCTGATCTTCGGGCTGGGCTGGCTCGTCGCGGGCCAGGTGCTGCTGCCGGTGAGCGACCTGGGCGGCGCCGGCGGGATCAATCCGGTTGCCATCTGGGCCGGCCTGGCTGGGACCGCCTACGGCCTCGCGCTGCCCCTGCTCGACGGCTAGCTTCAGGCGGGCCGGAAGTGCTCGGCGACCTTGGCCTGCATGAACGCAAACCCCTCGCGGGCGACCTGGTCCGGCGAATCGAACAGCGGGCGCCAGATCTTCGTCGCGGCGGCCAGGTTGGGCAGCGCGTTGCCGAACGACTCGACGGTCAGCCAGCCGTCGTAGCCGACCGCGCTGAGCGCGGCGAACGTGGCATCCCAGGCCACATGCCCGCTGCCTGGAACGCCGCGGTCGTTCTCCGAGATGTGGACATAGCCGATCCGGCCGCCGGCCGAGCGGATCGAATCGCCGGGTCGCTTCTCCTCGATGTTGGCGTGGAACGTGTCGAGATGGATGAGGCAGTTGGGCTGGTTCACCTCGTCCACGAAGCGAATCGCCTGGGCCATGGTATTCAGCAGGTACAGCTCGAAGCGATTGACGACCTCTTCGGTCAGGACCAGGCCCGACGGCGCGGCATACTCCGCCACCCGGCGAATGTGGTCGACGCTGCGCGCCCATTCGGCCTCGGTCGGACCCGCACCGCTGAAGACGCCCAGGGCAATCTGGTGGGGGCCGGCGAGGACCGTGGCCCCGACTTCGACGCAGCAATCGACCACCCGCTGCATATGCTCGAAGGCCCGCCGCTGGACCGCCGGATCGGGACTGACCGGGTTGAACTCGGCGGCGATGACGTGGTTGGCGGTGCGCGCCAGGCCGATGTCGTCCAGGCGATGCGACCACACCTTCCACTTGGCGAGATCGAGGTCGAAGACCGGGATCTCCACGCCGTCATAGCCGATCTCGCGCAGGGCGTCGACCACCGGCACGAGTCCGTCGTGCATGTCGTCGGCCCACAACATCAGGTTCATGCCGTACTTCATTGTTCAATCCTCCAGCTTCGGTGATCATGAGGCGAATCTGATGGACCAGCTGACCGCCTTCGCCAGCGCCGCCCGTTCGCCACTCCGGCTCGGCTACCACCCGCTCTACCGCTTCTACGAGGGCGGACGGCTGACGCGCGCGTTCCGCGGCGAGCCTGAGCGGGCCGACGATTGGTGGTCGGAGGACTGGGTCGGCTCGTGTACGGTGGCCAACAACGCCGATCCGAGCGGGGGCCCGCAGGGCCTGAGCACGGTCGACATCCCGGCCGTCGGCCCGATCACCCTCCGCGCGCTGATCGAGGCGGCGCCCGAGATGATGGTCGGCACCGCGTTCGCCCAGCGCTGGGGTCCGATCACGGGCATCCTCGTCAAGCTCCTGTCGCCCTCGGGCGAAGTACCCCTGCATGCCCATCCGGACCGGGCCTGGGCGGCACGCCATCTCGCCTCGCCCTTCGGCAAGACCGAAGGCTGGATCCTGATCGACACCCCGGGCGACGGGCGCGAGCCGGCCTACGCCGGGATCGGCTTCCGGCCGGGACTGGACCGGGCCGGCTTCGACGCGGCGGTCCGGGCCCACGACCGGGCCGCGGTGCGCGACACCCTCCACCGGACCGAGATCGCCGCTGGCCAGGTCTACGTCGCCCATGGCGGCGTCCCCCATTACCTCGGGCCGCAGCTGTCGTTCATCGAGATCCAGGAGCCGACCGACCACCTGGTTATCCCCGAGACGGACGGCAGCGACGACGCCGGAGCGACGATGGGCCTGGGCTGGGACGAGGCGCTCGACATGATCGACTACCGCACCGATGACCGCGAGGCGACCTTCGCCCGGGCCCGTCAGGAGCCGCGGATCGTGCGCCGATCAGGCGCGTCGCACGAAGTCCGCCTGGTCCACGACGACGTCCTGCCGTTCTTCGACGTGCTTCGCCTGGAGGTCGAGGACGAGCTGGCCGTGGACGACGGCCGCTTCTCGATCGACATCGTGACCGGCGGCGATGGCCAGGTGATCGGCGATGCGGGTGCGACGCCGATCCGGCGGGGCGACACGTTCGCCGGCGCCGCGACCTTCAGCCGGCGCTACGTCGCCGGTCGGCAGCCGCTGACGGTCATTCGCTGCCTCGGACCGGCGCTCGATCGGCCCGCGCCGGGCTGATCAGGGCGCGGCGGGCAGGCCCAGGTCGGCCCGGAGCTGGTTGCCGGCGGCCGCGACGGCGGCCAGGTCGGCCGGCCGCGCCTTCTCGACGAGGCCCATTCCGGCCGCGGTCACGACCGTCGAGCCCTGGACGTCGAGGGCCTGATCGGCCGTAACCCGGTTGACCAGGCTGGCTGCGTCCGCCGCGGCGGCCGGTGGGAACGTGATTGCCCGGACCGCCGCCAGGAACGTGCCGTCGATATCTGCGGCGGCCCGGTAGTAGGCCCGGCCCTGGGCCAGGCTGAGCGAGCCTGTGTACTGGGCCGCGAGGGCCAGGTTGGACGCCTTGGCCATATCGGCCGCGGCCAGATAGGCGCTGGCCGCGGCGGCCAGCCCGCCATCGCCACCGGAGGTCAGGGCAGCTCCGGACGGCGCCGCCCCGACGCTGGCCGCGGGCGCTCCACCGCTGCACCCCGCCGCGGCAACGGCCATGGCGATGACCACGACCGCGAGGCCGCGGCCGGTGGACCGACGCCGAAGGCAATCGATGCGCACTCGCACTCGCGCATGATGCCTCGAAATCTCAACCTACAATGAATTCGTGGCCCAACACGTCCGCCCCCAGTCCAGTCCGGCGCTGACCGGCGTATGAGCCTGATCGCGGTCCTGCCCCTGGCCTGCGCCGTCGCGGCGATCTGGTTCTGGCTCTACCGGGCGCAGCCCGTCCTCCGCCAGTCGGGCAACCGGCGGGCCGAGCTGGTCGGGTTGATCGTGACCGTGGAGGCGGTCCTCGCCCAGTTCGTGGGCATTGCCGTCGCCGCGAACCGCGAGGTCGGCACGCCGGGCTGGTGGCTGTGGGTCGGCGGCGGGGTCATCTGGATCGCGATCCTGGCCCTCGGCTACCCCGGCTACGCCTGGCTGCTGCGCGTCACCCGGGGCAACGATCCGGGCGACGGCTCCTAGCCCGGCATGCTGGCGTCGGCGCTCCATCGGCCCGCCGCCCGGACCCGGTCCGCGGGCGTGCTGCTCGCGCTGTCCGGGCTCCTCGCCGCCTGTGGCAGCTCGACCCCAGCCGGCTTCACCAGTGCGCCACAGCCCGTGCCCAGCGCGGCACCGGCCAGCGTGGCTGCGACGACCGCGCCAACCGATCGGCCGCGACCGACGCTGCCCCCGGCGGACGTGGGCGTGAAGGTCATCGCCAGCGGCCTGCCCGGGCCGGACGGGCTGGTGGGCGCGCCGGATGGCAGCGGTCGGCTGTTCGTGATCGACCAGACGGGCAAGGTCTTCATCGTCCAGGGCGGCGCGGTCCTGCCCACGCCCTTCCTCGATGTCAGCGCCAGGCTGCCCGCACTGGACCCGAGCTATGACGAGCGCGGCCTGCTGGGCCTGGCATTCGACCCCAGGTTCGCGCAGACCGGCCGGGTGTTCGTGTACTACACCGCCAAGCTGCGCTCGGGCGCGGCCGCCGGGATGGATCACACCGACGTGATCAGCTCGTTCACCGTCAGCTCGAGCGATCCCAACCAGGTCGATCCGGCATCGGAGAAGACGATCCTCTCGTTCGACCAGCCGCAGGCCAACCACAACGGTGGTGGGCTGGGCTTTGGCCCGGATGGCGACCTGTACATCGGCGTCGGGGACGGCGGCAGCGAGGGTGACATCGGCCCAGGCCACACCGCCGGCGGCAACGCCCAGGACGTGACCAAGCTGAACGGCAAGATCCTGCGGATCGACGTGAGTGGCCCGGCGCCCTACACGATTCCCGCCAGCAACCCCTTTGCCCATGGCGGCGGCCGGCCCGAGATCTACGCCTTCGGCCTGCGCAATCCGTGGCGCTTCAGCTGGGAGCCGACGGGTACCCACCGGCTGATCAGCGTCGATGTCGGCTGGGGCCGCTACGAGGAGGTCGACGTGGTCGTCCCGGGCGGCAATTACGGCTGGCCGATCCGGGAAGGCCTGCATTGCCTGGACGTGCATGCGCCGCTGTCCGACGTGGCCAGCTGCCCATCGACCGACAAGCGCGGTCGGCCGCTCGTCGATCCGGTCCTGGAGTACACCCACGCGGACATCGGGATCGCGATCGTCGGTGGCGACTTCTACCAGGGCAGCACGATCCCCAACCTGGCCGGTACCTACGTCTTCGCCGACCTGTCCCGGAACTGGACGGGCGCCACGCCCATCGGGCGCGGCTCGATCCTGGCCGCCACGCCGGTTGCCGGCACGGGCGCCTGGACCTGGAAGCAGCTGACCGTCCAGGGCGATCCGCCGCTGGGCTTCGTGGCCGGCCTGGGCCAGGACGCGGCCGGCGAGCTGTACCTGCTGACCCGTGACCAGCTCGGGGCGACCGACAACAGCGGCCAGGTCCTCGAGATCGTGCCCGGAGGCTGAGGGCCATTCGGCGCACAATGCGCCCGATGCGTCTTCGACTGACGGCTGTCCTGCTGGTCACCGCCCTCCTCGCGGCGGCCTGCGGCGCATCGGCTTCGGCACCGCCGGCGACCTCCCCGGCGCCGGTCGTCACGGCCCCGCCGACGGCCGTCAGCAGCGCCGGCGGCACCCCGTCCAGCGCGCCGTCCGCGGTCGCGACGCCGGGAGCGAGCAAGGGACCGCCGACGGCCCAGTTCACCCTGACCGGCACGGCCGGCCTGAGCGGCGGGGTCACGATCAACACGGTCTCGTGCGACCTGCCGTCGCTGACCGGGCCGCAGGTCGAGGCCCTCGGCAAGGCGACCGACGGCTCGGGCTTCGTCCTGTTCGTCACCGCCAACCACATCGAGGCCCGCGTTGCCAGCGGCGACGGCCCGACCCTCAAGCTGCGCTCATTCGTCGGCAGCGGGGTCAGCGCGTTCGATGCGGCGACCGGCGCCACCCTCGATTCCGACCTGACCGAGTCGACGCCGGCGGGAGCGGCGATCGGCACGCTCGGAGCGCTGGACCACATCGCGGGCACCCTCGATTGCGGCAACCAGCAGCCGGGCTCGGCCACCGTCACGATCAGCGGGCCGTCGACCTTCGGCCCGCTGTCGGGGCCGATCGGCGCGGCCAAGGTGACCTGCACCACCAGCGGATCGGCACACTACGTCACGGCCCGGGCCCTGACGATGGCCGGCACGACACCAGTCCTGGTCTTCGTCAACGCCGGGCCGCAGTCGCTCCAGCTGGTCATCGAGACGGGCACCATGTCCGATGTCTTCGGCGCCCAGGGCGCGAGCGCATCAACGACCAGCTCGAGTGGCGCCCAGTTCTCGACCGACCTGACCGAGAACGTGAAGGCCGGGGCGGCCCCGCTGGTGCTCCATGTCGAGGGCAGCGACACATGTGCCGGGGTCGGCCAGTAGTGCGGGGCGCGATGCAGCGATGCTGACCGAAGCGCAGGTCCGGAACGCTCGGGCACGGGCCGCCGAGCGCCTGGCGGCGGCCGGGATCGCCTTGACGCCGGCCGAGATCGCCCAGATCGAGATCGCCGATTTCGGACTGGGCCGGCTCGAGCAGATTGGCCTCGAGGTGGTCGTCTACGTCAACACGCAGCGGGTGTGCGCCAAGGAGCTGGTCCTCTTCCCGGGCCAGATATGCCCCGAGCACCGCCATCCACCGTTCGACGGGACGCCGGGCAAGGAAGAAACCTTCCGGGTCCGGGCCGGCCTGGCTCACGTCTACATCGGCGGATCGACCAGCGCGATCACGCTCCTGCCCGGCGAGCAGCTGACCGTGCCGCCCAATACCCTGCACTGGTTCCAGGCCGGGCCCGAGGGTGCCATCGTGTCCGAGTTCTCGACCCACAGTCGCGACGACCTGGACATCTTCAGCGACCCGGCGATCTCCCGGGCAACCGTCGTCGGGCCGTAGCGCCGGCCCACCAGCGCACAGGAGGAGAGGAACGAACCATGGCCGACGCAGCGGTGCTCAGCCCAGCCGACGAGGAAGCCCGGGCCAAGGCAACGCCCCACCTCCACGTGCCCCGCCTGGTCATGTCCAGGGATGTCTCCGGCGAAGGTGTCCTCGACCACATCGCCGACTTCGTCAACAAGCTGATCGGCTCGATGTACCTGTTCGTGGCGATCACCGTGGGCATCGTGGTGTGGCTCTTCGCCGGAAACATCGTGGGCTTCGACAAGACGCCCTGGCCGCTGCTGCTGACCTTGCTGAACCTGCCTCAGCTGTCGATCATGATCTCGCTCCAGGTCAGCGCCAACCGGGCCCAGACCGCCAGCGATGCCCGCGCGCTGGCCGATCACGCCACGCTGGTCTCGCTCCACGAGCTGGGCAAGCAGCAGGTCAAGATCCTCGACGGCCAGAACAAGGTCCTCGAGATCCTCCAGGAGCGACTGGCGCCGGCCAAGAGCTAACGCCGGGCGGCTAGCGGGCGACCCCGGCCGGCCACCGCAGCCGGGGCGAGGCCGGCCTGGAGACTGCGCTTGATCGGGCCCGGACGGCCCAGCAGGAATCCCTGGCCGAGGCGGATGTTGAGCGCCTGCAGGATCGCCAGCTCGTCCTCGGTCTCGATCCCTTCGGCGATCAGCCGGCAGCCCGTGGCCCGGGCGAAGTGGCGGAGGCCCACGATCATCGCCTGGCGGGCCGAATCGGTCTCCAGGTCGGCGATCAGCCAGCGGTCGAGCTTCACGAACGCGGGCTTCAGCTCGAGGATGTGGCGCAGGCTGGCAAAGCCGGCTCCGGCGTCGTCAACCGCGAACTCCACCTCGGGACCGAGGCGGGTCATCGCCTCCAGCAGGACTGGGTAGTTGGCGACCTGGGTGTGCTCGGTCACCTCCAGGACCAGGTGCCGCCGGCTGCCCTCGATCAGGCTGCGCAGCGCCGTGCCGGCGATGATCAGGGCCGGCGACACGTTGAGGTTCAGCCACTGACCGCCGGGCAGGGCGTCGGCAGCCTCGAGTGACGCGCGCAGGGTCGCCAGCTCCAGCTCAGCGTCAAGGCCGATCGCGGCCGCTTCGGCAAAGCGGATGTCGGGCCGGGTGCCGTCGCTGAAGCGGGTCAGGGCCTCGTAGCCGACGACCACGTCGCGCTCGACATCCACGATCGGCTGGAAGACGGGATGAAAGGCCCGGTCGGCAATGATCGCCCGGATCGTCTCGCGCCGGAGGTGGACTTCGGTCCGCTCATGGACCGTCCGGCCGATGAGCGCCCCGGCCAGGTCGGCGAACTCGACCAATGCCGGCAGGGCCTCGCTGAGGGCCGTGGTGTCGATCCCATCCTGTGCGTCGATGACCAGCAGCCCGATCGGTTGCTGGTCGTGGCGGACCGGTGCGTAGGCAACCGCATGGACGCCCAGGTCGTTGAGGACCTGGTTGTAGGGATGCCACGGCCGGTTGATCCAGGGCTCGATCCAGGGGCCCTCGGCCGCACGCTCGCGGAGGTGCCGGCTACGCTGGGCCGGAATGCGCCGAAGTGGCGGGTCGGGCCGGCCGGCCACGACAAAGCCGATCGGCATCGCGTGCCCGTCGAGCTCGAACAGGTAGAACTGGGCCGACGTCACGCCGGTCAGGCTCATGACCTGGTGGCAGATGGCCTGGGCCGTCGCCTCCGGTGAGCCCAGCCCGCTCAATCCCCGGATCGTCCCGGCGATCAGGGCGCGTTCCTGGGCCAGCTGGCTGGCATGGGCCACCAGCTGGCGTTCGCGGGTCACATCGCGCTTGACGGCGACATAGCTGGTGATCTCGCCGCTGCCATTGCGGATCGGCGTGATCACGGCCTCCTCGGTGAACAGCGAGCCATCCTTGCGCCGGTTGATGAAGTCGGCGACCCATGGCACGCCGACGGTCAGGGCGGCCCACATCGCCTCGAAGAACGAGGGTGGCTGGAGGCCGCTCGCGAGGAGCCGCGGGTTCTGGCCCAGGACCTCCGCCCGGCTGTAGCCGCTGACCCGTTCGAAGGCAGGATTGACGTAGGTGATCCGGGCGTCGATGTCGGCGATCATCACCGACTCGGCGGCCTGCTCGACGGCAATCGCCAGCT
>DATGGC010000287.1:0-7857 GCA_035308745.1 Candidatus Limnocylindrales bacterium
AGGAAGAGCAGGAGGAGCGGGATCTTGCCGGCTTCGATCAGCCGGTGGAGCTCCCACACGACTTCCTGAGTCCGGCCGATCGCGAACGAGGGCACGAGCAGGACCCCGTCGTGGTCGGCGACGAGCTTGACCGCATCCGCCAGCAACTGGTTCGACTCGGCCTCGGGCTCGTGCTCGCGGCCGCCGTACGTCGATTCGATCAGGACGTAATCCGCGTCGGTGACGACCGTCGGGTCGCGCAGGATCGGGGTGCCGGTCCGGCCGAGGTCACCCGAGAAGACGAGGCGCAGCTCGGGACCACCGTCCTGGTCGGCGACCCGCAGGCGAATGATCGCCGAGCCGAGGATGTGGCCGGCGTCGACGTACGTCGCGTGGATCCCCGGCGCGATCTCGAGCTCGGCGTCGTAGTCGATGCCCCGGAACGAGGCCAGCGAGGCCTGGGCGTCCTGGGCGTCGTAGAGCGGCTCGTCGAGCTCGATGTCGAGGATCGGCGGCTGCTTGACCAGGGCCTGCTCCGGATCGCGGGCCACCTTGGGTGCAACGATCGCCGGCGGGGCAATCTCCGACGCGCTCGAGGCGCTCGGCGCGCTGGCCGCGCTCAGCGGAGCCGGGATGGCCACCGGATCCGAGGCGCCGCCGGCCTCCTGGGGCGGGCCGGGCACGAGCAAGGCCGCATCGAAGCGCCGGCTGCCAAAGTGGGCGGGATCCTGGCGGGGGTCGTCGTACTGGCGTCGCTCGCCGACCGGAATCGCGACCGGCGGGCGGCCACCGTCATCGTTCGACTCGCCGATCGTGGCAGCCCGGGCGGCCGCGGCATCTGCGGCGTTGAGCGCGCCGTCGACGCCGTCCGCGGCGAGCGCCTCGGCCGACGCCAGGGCGTCCTCGTCACGCTTCTCGAACATCGCGGCCTTGGCCGGGTCGTGCTTCTCGCGCCGGATCTGGCGCTTCGAGAATTCCTCCTGGAGCTTGCCCGAGTCGAGGAGCACGAGGGTCGCCAGCTCGACGGTGCCCTTCGTCGCCCAGACCGGACCCTTGAAGCCGGCCTTGACGACGTGGGGGATCAGGCCGCAATGGTCGAGGTGGGCGTGGGTCAGCAGGATCGCGTCGATCGACTTGGGGTCGTAGGCCAGCGGGATCCGGTTGCGGATCGACTCGTTGGGGCTGCCCTGGAACATGCCGCAGTCGATCAGGATCGTGGCCCGGTCGGTGGTCAGGAGATATTGCGACCCGGTCACCGTGGTAGCCGCGCCGAGGAATTGGAGGTGCATGGGCGGAGTCTGCCACCGCGGGACGTGCGGCGTACCGCCGGCTGATCCGTGTCTGCAGGAATGTCGCATCATCGGCGAGGTGGCTGGTCCCGGCAGGAGCCCGGGGACGCCCCGCGGGACCGGAGTGGAGACGTGGCCAGCTACTCGTTCGTGACCATCTGGAAGATCGACGCCCCGATCGAAACGGTATACGGAGCCATCGAGGACTCGCTCGCCTGGCCCAAGTGGTGGCCGCAGGTGCCCGCGGTGACCGAGCTCGCCAAGGGCGACGATCGAGGGATCGGCGCGGTCCGGCGGTATGTCTTCAAGGGCAAGCTGCCCTATACCCTCGCGTTCGACCTCAAGGTCGACACGATCGAGCCACCGACCAGGCTGGGGGGCATCGCCAGCGGCGAGCTGGCCGGCACGGGCCTCTGGACCCTGACGTCCGACGCGCCCGGCCTGACCACGGTCCGCTACGACTGGAACGTGCGCACGACGCGCTGGTGGATGAACCTCCTGGCGCCGCTGGCCAGGGGTGTGTTCAAGGCCAACCACGACTACGTCATGTCGGGTGGCCTCGAGGGCCTGACCCGGCTGCTCGGGGTCAAGGCGATCTCCATCCGCCGGACTTAGGGGTCGGGCGGCCCGGCGACGATCCCTCGGTGCGTGAAACGCTGGCTGTCTCGCTCGATGCTCCCCGCATGCCCGGGCTGCTGGTCGGGCTCGTGGCCTTCCAGCTCTTCCTGGGCGTCTTCGACGGCGACGGCCGGGTCGCGCGGCGCGGGCCGTCACCCTCGAGGCGGAGATCACCGGCGCGGAATGAGGCGCCGCCCCGCTCGGCGTCTACCTGGCTGCGGCCTCGACCATCTGGAGCAAGCTGGCCTCATCCTGGGCAAGGCCCGGCCCTCGGAAGCACGCCTCGACGGTCGTGCGACCGGTCCAGTCGGCGAGCGACGGGATCACGATCGTGACCGTTTCGTCGGCACCTTCAGCCCCGCACGCACCGGGCAGTCCGCGGACGACCTTCGTCCGAAATCCGTTGAGGGTGATGACATCGCCTGTCCCGCCGGGCTCCGGGAAGGCGACATCCATCATCTGGCGCGAGTAGTCGAAGCCGACGACGACCCCACCCGGCGCGAGCTGGACTGGCGGCGGGAACGAGAAGCATTGGATGCGCTGTTGTGTGGAGCCCGAACAAGGATCCGGGAACGCCTGATTCGCGAGGAAGAGCGGACCGCCATACGGGATCCCGATCGGCAGCTTCGTCTCGTAGCGCACCCAGTCGGCCGGCGCAAACGCCGCGACCTGCTCCGGCCCGAAGAAGCGCTCCTGGTCGAGCGGAATTGGCGTCGGCGCGAACGAGCATCCCGCGAGGAGAACGCAGAGCAAGCCGGCGGCGAAGGTCCTCATCCGGAGATCAGCGTGCTCGCCGCATCGTCGGTCGGCAAGGTGACGATCGCCGTCCCTGGTGCTAGCCCTGCCGGGCGACCAGTGCCGGCCGGCGGAACTGAACCGTTGACAAATTTCACTGGGAGCGGCGGTATGGCCGGATTCTCGATGGATCCGGGCCGACGATCGAGGCCGAACCGGCGTTTCGTGCGCAGCGTAGGCCCGAGTCGCTGGATCCGGCTCGCACAACGGCCGAGGTCGACCATACGGCGGCTGGTGGTGAAATTTGGCGACCGGACTCCGGGCGAGGTCGGCGGCCACGGAACCAGGACCCATCGTCAGCCCTTCTCGACGTAGCAGTGCTCCTGGTGACCCAGGCCTGTTTCGACGATTCCGCTGGCGAGATACGGTCGGTCCTTCGTGCCGCCGGCCGGATCCGCGTCGACCTGGGCCAGGGTGATCGGACTTCCGGCCAGCAGGAACACCGCTCCGTTTTCGTCGAGCAAGGTCGCTGCGGGATCGAAGCGGACCGAGAAGCCCCGGGGCCAACGGACATAGACCTGATGACCATCCAGTGCCCGCAACCAGACGGGCCACGCGGCGTCGGAGCGGTCGCCTGCCAGGACTCCGACGACCGGCAGGACGGCCGCGCTCAGGGTGCACAGGATGTGGATGCCCGACTGCGCCGACTCCGCCGATGAAACCAGGTTCTCATCGGTTGGCACGGCGATCGCACCGGATGGACGCGGTGGCAAGGGCGGCAATGTCGAGCAGCCACTGACCGCGAGTGCGACTGTCACGGATGCGATGGCGCGTCGCGCAGCCCTGGACGTCATTCGAACGAGCTCCCCCGTGAAGCAGGCGTGACGACGCGACCGTAGCACTCGATCACGAGCCGCGACCCGGGCGGAGTCGAATCTTTGACAAATTCCACTTGCAGCGGCGCTATGGTCGGATCCTGGGAGGATTTGGGGCCGGCGCCGAATGCAAGACCGGCTTCTCGTGCTCAGCCCCCGGCCCGAGTCGCTGGATCCGGCTCGCACAACGGCCGAGGTCGACCATACGGCGGCTGGTGGTGGAATTTGACAAAACTCGAGCCGGGGCCAAGGTCCGAGGCGCGCCGAACCCCCTAGCCCAGCGGGATCACCACCAGGGCGTCGATCGCGACCGCCAGCATCAGCAGGCTGAGGTACGTGATCGAGTACTTGTAGAGGCGGATCGCCTGGGCGGTCGAGCGCTCGGGCGACGTGCCCTGCCGCCACAACACGTACGCCTGGCGCAGGAAGATCGCCCCGAGGACGATCGCCGAGACCAGGTAGATCGCGCCCATGTGGGCGACCGACCAGAGGATCAGCGAGATCGCCACGAGCAGGATCGTGTACAGCCCGATCTGGCGGGTGGTCTCGGGAATTCCGCGGACGACGGGCAGCATCGGCACCCCCGCCGCGGCGTAGTCCTTGCGGATCCGGAGCGAGAGCGCCCAGAAGTGGGGCGGCGTCCAGTAGAAGACGAGGAAGAACAACAGGATCGCCGGCAGCTGCACCGAGCCGGTCACGGCGGCCCAGCCGATCACCGGCGGCAGCGCCCCGGCCGCCCCGCCGATCACGATGTTCTGGGGCGTCGTGCGCTTGAGGATCATGGTGTAGACGACGACGTAGAACGCGATCGCCAGGAGCGTGAGGAACGCGGCCAGCAGGTTGACGAACCAGGCCATCACCGCGAACGAGATCACGCCGAGCACGATCCCGAAGACGACCGCCCGCTCGGGCTCGACCTCGTGGGCCGGCAGTGGCCGGCGCCGGGTGCGGGTCATCAGCAGGTCGATGTCCCGGTCGAGGTAGCAGTTGATCGAGTTGGCCGAGCCGGCGGCGAGGGTCCCGCCGACCATCGTCCAGACGACCAGCCAGGCCCAGTTGCCGATCTGGATGCCGGGCACCTCGCGGGTCGCCAGGACCATCGCCGGGACGGTCGTCACCAGCAGCAGCTCAATGATCCGGGGCTTGGTCAGGGCGACGTACGCCTTGATCGTCGCTCGGCGGCTCGAAACCGGGGCCGTGCCTGCCGCCGCGGACGCGACCGTCGCGCCAATTGGCCGCCGCTCGTCGGAACCAGAGCCCGCTCCCTGGCCAGGCAGCCCGCCAGTCAGCGCCGGAGTCGTGCGGGCGGTGTAGTACGCGACAACCGTCAGCCCCACCAGGGCGGACCAGATCGAAGCACCGATCGCGGTGTGGAGGGTCTGGGTCCAGCCTGACAGCTGGGTCAGCACCTGGAGCCCGCCCACCACGACCTCGACCGGCAGCAGGATCGCCGCGATCAGGGCGAGCCGGACCGTCGCCGGGTGGTCGCGCTGCGTTCGCCAGGCGTAGATCCCGATGCCGATCACGATCACGCCCACGATCGCCGCGACGTAGCGGTGCAGGACCTGGGCCGAGTCAACCGAGGTGATCGCGGGGAACAGCGTGCCGCCCATCAGCGGCCAGTCGGGAAAGACGAGGGCGGCGTTGGGCGTGGCCGTGACGTGCGAGCCGAACAGCAACAAGGCGTAGCTGGCCAGGGCGCCGAATGCCGCCAGCAGTGTGAAGCGCTGGCTGGCTCCGCGGCCACCGACGTGGGCCGGGTAGAAGCTGCGGGCCAGGATGAAGACCAGCAGGCCGAGCAGGGCCATCGCGCTGGCCAGGTGAGCGGTGACCGACTCGCCGCTGTTGCCCAGGCGAACTGTCTCTTCGCCCAGCCAGGCCTGGAAGCCCACCAGCAACACCGCGACGATCCCCAGCCAGAACAGCGAACGCCGGTCGCGATGATCGCGCCAGGCGAGGATCGGCAGGCCCAGGATCAGGATGCCCAGGATCGCCGCGACGTCGCGATGGATCCATTCCAGCCAGGCCTTGAGGTCGCCGAAGGCGGGCACGATCTGGCCATTGCACAGCGGCCAGTCCGGGCAGCCCAGCCCGGAGTCGGTGGCCCGGACAATGACCCCGATCGTGACGAGCAGGAGGGTCGTCGCGACCGTCACTGCCGCGAGCTTCTGAAACCGGGTCACCAGGCCTCCGCCATCGTCGTCGATCGGGGCTCCACCGCGGGACCAGCCGGTGTTCGCACCGGCCGCCGGGCAGGCCCATTCTAGCCGGGCCCAGCCCGATTCGGCGTCCGCGGGTACGATCCCGGGGATGCGCTCGGTCCTCGTCCTGCTGGCTGCCCTGCTCGTCGCGGGCTGCGCCGGCTCAAGCGCCTCCGCCTCTCCTTCGAGCCTCGTGGTCGGCGGGTCCGACGGGCAATCCGTCCTGCCCGCGATCTTCTCGTCGGAGACGGTCGTGGGTCAGGATCGAATCCTGATCGGCCTCCTCGATGCCACGGGCACGACCCCGATCGGTACGCCCGACTACAAGGTCAGCGTCGGGTTCATCGATGTCGACAAGGACAAGAACACGTTCGTGTCGGGGCCGGCACCGGCCAGCTTCGTGTGGGCGATCCCGAATCAGCGGGCCGTCTGGTACGCCGACGCGACGTTCAACGCCGCCGGCAACTGGGCCGCGGTGGTCACCGTGACCCCGCCCGGCAAGGCCGCCGAGTCGTCCGAGCTGAGCCTGCCGGTCACGGCGACCGGCCACGCGATCCGCGTCGGCGGCAAGGCACCTTCGACGCCGACCCCGACCAGCGCCAGCGCCGGCGGCGTGCTGGCCAGCATCACGACCGACCCCAGTCCCGACCCGCGTTTCTACGCGATCTCCGAGGACCAGGCGCTGGCCCAGCACCAGCCGTTCGTGCTCGTCTTCGCCACCCCGGCGTTCTGTACCAGCCGGGTCTGCGGCCCGACCCTCGACGTGGTCAAGGCGGTCGCCGCCACCGAGCCGACGATGACCTTCATCCAGGTCGAGCCGTACCTGATGCACTACGCCAACGGCAGCCTCCAGCCGATCCTCGACGCCAGCAACAACCTGCAGGCCAATCCGGCCACGACCGCCTGGGGGATCCAGACCGAGCCGTGGGTCTATGTCGTGGACGCGACCGGCACGGTGACCGCGTCATACGAGGCGGTGGTCGTGCCGGCCGAGCTGACCGCCGCGATCGACAAGGTCAAGGGCGGCAGCTAGCGGCTTACCCGCCGGGCCGCTCGGCAATCGACGCACTCGCCCAGGCTTCGGCAGGGCCTTGCCCACGGACGATCCCCCACCCGACCAGCGCGGCGGCGACGACCGTGAGGGTGAGACCGGCGATCCTGATGGCTGCTTCGAACTGGGTGACCTGGCCCGTGCTCCAGCCTGAGGTCGCGATGCTGCCGGTGAACAGGGCGGCGAGGACCGTACCGGTGATCGCGATGCCGACAGCGTTGGCGACCTCGGAGGCGGTATCGACGAGTGCCGCGCCGATCGAGGTCCGGTTGTTGGGCAGGCCGCGGAGCACATTGGTTCCGGCGACGACGCCGTTCACCCGGATGCCGGCTGCCACGAG
The DNA here is from genome assembly GCA_035308745.1 of Candidatus Limnocylindrales bacterium. Taxonomy (GTDB): domain Bacteria; phylum Chloroflexota; class Limnocylindria; order Limnocylindrales; family CSP1-4; genus Palsa-1033. Next base: position 7,089 of record DATGGC010000287.1, read on the forward strand.
CGCCAGGGCGATCGCGATCCACACGTAGCCAAAGGTGCCCAGGAGACCGTAGATCGCGAGCCCGGCAACCACGGCCGCCGCGCTCAGCCAGGCCGCCTCAGCGAGCCCGGCGCGCTCGATGAAGCGATTGGCGAGCGGCCCGCCGAAGACCAGGACCAGGACCTGGGGAAGCATCCCGATGGAGGCGAGATACGGCGGCCAGCCCCAGTCGAGCTGCAACTGCAGCGTGACCATGTAGCCCATCCCGGCGACGGCCAGCCCGGTTGCGGCCTTGAACGCGAGCCCGCTGGAGACGAGCGGGCGGCCGAGGAGCCTCAGGTCGAGGAGCGGGTAGGTCGCCGAACGCTCGCGCAGGACGAACAGGATCGCCGCCGCGATCGTCGCGCCGGTCGCCGTCCAGGGCAGCCACGACCGGATCCCTTCGTTCACGAACACGGTCGGCGTGACGAGGGCCAGCACGATCGTCGCCGTGCCCAGGACTGCCCCGGCAATGTCGATCGGATCGCGGTGGAGCTCCAGCGCGTCGTCCGCAGCAATCCCCAATCTGATCCCGATGATCGCGAACGCGGCGATCGGCACGTTGCTGAGCAACAGGACCTGCCAGGGCGCAATCGCGAGCACGAAGCCGCCGGCCGTTGGGCCGATTGCCAGCCCGACCAGGCCGACGGTGGAGATCAGGGTCATGGCCCGGACACGAAGCCTGTCCCCCTCGAACAGCCGGAAGGCAAGCGCGATCGAGCCGGGAGTCGTCATGGCCGCCGCGACGCCC
>DATGGC010000288.1:0-2198 GCA_035308745.1 Candidatus Limnocylindrales bacterium
TCGAGGGCGGCCTGGGCTGCATCGAACGATGTCCGGGCGTCGGGCGACAGCACCCCGAGGTTTAGGCGTCCCCGCAAGGCGGTCGAGATGAGCCCGCGTTCGTCCGCCAGCTCGATCCCCGCCCGGAGCGCGCCGAGGCCCTCGTACACCCGACCGACGTGGCACAGCGCGGAACCGCGAGTGATCAGGACGTCGCCGACAATCGCTGCGAGGTCGAGCCGCTCGCCGGCCTCGAGCGCTCGGTCGGCAACCTCGATCGCATGCTGCTGATCCTCGTTGAAGAAGTACGCCCGCGAGAGCTGGCCAAGCAAGGCAACGCCGCCCGGGCCGGCCGGCACTCCGTCGTCACCAAGCAGCTCGACGGCAGCCGGTCCCAGCATCGCCAGGGCGGACTCGCGCCGGAACGTGGAGATGAGGAGAGCGCCGAGCTTGGCGACCGCACCGGCGACGGCGTCAGTGTCGCCGAGGGCGCGCCGGAGCTCGATCGCCCGGCGCAGTCGATCCTCGGAGATCTCGCCCAGGCCGGCGAGGTAGGCCGACTGGCCTGCGCGTTCGAGCAGCTCGGCGGTCTCCGCGTCGTCGTGGGTGACGGTCTGGGCCTGATCCAGGAACCCGATCGCCTGGCCGAGCGACCCCAGGCCGATCGCCCGATCGGCAGCGGCCTTGAGCGCGATCCGGGCCTGGGCGGCGAGGGTATCTGCCTCGGGTCCCTGGGCTGCGCTCTGATGGGCGGCCAGGTAGTGGCTGGCGAGTGCCCCCGCGAGCTCTTCCGACCCGAGCGCTTCGAAGAAGCGGGCGGCGGCAAGGTGACGGGCCTTGCGATCCCGCTTGGCCAGCGTGTTGTAGGCGACCTCGCGAATCAGGGCTTGCACGAACGCGTACTGGCCGCGTTCGGGCGAGCGCGGATCAGCCTCGAGCGAAAGCAGCTCGCGCCGGACGAGCGCCCGGAGGCGCGGCTCGAGCTCGGCCTGGGCGATCCCCGACACGGACGACAGCGCGGCAAGGGTGAAGCTCTGGCCGAGCACTGCCGCATCCGAGACCAGGGCACGGTCTTCCGGGGCAAGCCCGTCGAGCCGTGACGCGATCAGGGCGGTGAGGGTGTCGGGCACCGCCAGGTTGGCAAGGTCGCCGATCGGGCGGTAGGTCCCGTCCTCGACGGCCAGCTTGCCCTCGGCCAGCAGCATCCGGACGGTCTCGACCGCGTAGAGCGGGATGCCGTCCGCCCGCTCGACGATCACCTTCACGGCGCTCGACGGGAGGCCAGGGACGAGGCCCGCGAGGAGCTCGCGCATCGCCGCGGGGGACAGCGGCTCGAGATAGAGGCTCGTGAAGTTGCGCTTCCCGGCGCCCCAATCGGCCTTCCGTTCAAGGAGCTCCGGTCGGGACAACGTCACGACATAGATCGGGAAGGCTCGGCTCCATTCGAGCAGTTGGTCCACGAAGTCGATCAGCCCGGCGTCCGCGAAGTGGAAGTCCTCGAAGACAAGGACGACGGGCGCCGTCGTGGCGAGCCGTTCGAAGAACGTCCGCCAGGCGGCAAACAGCTGTTCAGAGCCTGCATTTGCCGTCTCGATCCCGAGCAGGGCACAGAGAGCCGGCTCGATCCAGCGCCGCTCCGCTTCATCGGGGACGTGGCTTGCGAGCGTCTCGGCGATCTTCGCCCGGGTAGTCGGCTCGTCGTCCGTTTCGAGCAGCCGGCAGCGCTCCCGGACCATTTCACCCAACGCCCAGAAGCTGATCCCGTCGCCGTAGGCCGGCGATCGACCGTCATGCCACCAGACGGTGTCGACGAGGCCGTCGATGTACTTCAGGAACTCCCAGGCCAGTCTCGTCTTGCCGAAGCCGGCCGGGCCGATGACGCTGACGAGCCGGGCCCGGCCTTCTCGCCCGGTCGCATGGAAGAGGTCCCTGAGGAGGCGCAGCTCGTCGTCACGGCCGACGAACGGAGCCTCGAGGGTCTCGGACCGATTCCGGCCGCCGACCTGGGCAATGACTCGAAGCGCGCGCCAGGCGGGCACCGGCGCGGCTTTGCCCTTGAGTGCCTGTTCCCCGGCTTGCTCGAAGGCGATGGCCTTGCTCGCGGCTCGTTGCGTTGCCTCGCCCACGAGGACCGTGCCGGGCTGGGCGACGCTCTGCAGGCGGCTCGCGGTATTGACGAGGTCGCCGGCGACCATGCCCTGGTTCGTGGCGCCGATCGT
>DATGGC010000289.1:0-1714 GCA_035308745.1 Candidatus Limnocylindrales bacterium
CGACGTTCCATCGGCCGTGGTCTCGCCGGGTGCCTCCGGGCCGACATCCGGCTGGACCGGCACGATGACCGGGACTGAGAAGCTGACCCGCCAGCAGTTCAGCGGGACCACGACGGCGACCTTCACCGGGACCTGGATGCCGATCCCGCTCGACGATCCGATCCAGCTCTGCCAGCCGGCGGTCGACACCTGCGTAGCCTATTTCCCGGAGGGCACGATCCACTGGACCTGGGAGACGCAGTCGGACTCGCCGGCCTGCTCCTCCAAGAAGAATGGGGACGCAGCCGCCGGCTCGGGCAACGATCCGGCCAGCTCGATCTTTGGCGAGACGCTCTACCTCCAGCCCGACGCGGCCGGCGGTTTCACCTACTGGGGCGACGGAATCTGGAAGACGCCCCAGCTCGACTGCCGGAGCGCGGAGCTCGGCAGCCCGCCCGAGTACTTCAGCATCCCCCAGGACATCACGACCGACACGGGGGCCAAGCTATGCCATGAGGTCACGCCCCACATCGACGCTACCGCGACGACGATCTCGGGCGACTGCTTCGGGTTCAACACTCCCGGCCACACCCTCGAGTACACCTGGAACCTGACCAAGGTGGGCGCTCCGGGCAGCTGAGCGCTCAGGCGCCGAGCGTGGGCGTTCGGCCGACGCTAGGCGCTCGGCGGGGCCGGTTGCAGCTCGAAGACGCGGCCCTGCTTGAGGGCCAGGTCCTCGAGCTCGGTCGTCGTCCGGACCTCGAAGCGCGCGAGCTCGGCCAGCTGCTCCGTCGGCAGGTAGCGCCGGCCGGGATCACCGATCAGCACGAGGCTGCCGCGGTCCGCCGCTCGGCGCAGCCAGGGCGTGACCCGCTGGGCGAGCACCGCTTCGTACCAGCAGTCGCCGGCCAGGACGACCTCGGCATGGGGCGGCTCCTCGTCCAGGATATCGCCGCGCACGAAGTCCACTCGGACGCCGTTCGCCTTCGCGTTGAGCCGGATCGCCGCCTCCGAGAACGGGTCGATGTCGTTGGCCGTCACCTCGGCCGCCCCGGCCCGGAGGGCAGCGATGGCACACAGCCCCGAGCCCGAGGCCAGGTCGAAGACGCGCCGGCCGGCGACGGCCTCGGAGTGGGCCCGCAGGTAATGGGCGATTGCGAGGCCACCGCCCCACGCGAACGCCCAGTAGGGGAGGGCGGTGTCCGGGTCGCCGGTCTCGACCTGGACGGCATGCCACAGCGGCAGCGCCTCGTCGCCCAGGTGGAGGCGGATCGCCTCGAGGCCGGGCACCGGCCGCAGCCGGGTGTGGCGCAGGATGAACGCGCGACTCGAAGCGGCCATCCCCGAACACTAGCCGCCGCGAATCCAGCCATGGTCACGACGGCGATGCGTGCCTAGGCAAATTGTCAAATTCCATTGGGGGCCACGTTATCGTCGAGGAAGCGTCGAATTTGAGGGCGATCCGGCATCGGGCACTCCTGCGGCCACCTCAGCCGTGCTCGGACCGCCGCACCGATGGAGCTCGAACCCGCTCCCGGCGGGCTCGGTCGACCTTACGGCTGCTGGGGGTGAAATCTGACAAGAACACCAGGCCGGACACCTTCCCGACCGGGTGTCGGCACCAGGCCTTGACCGCGGTGGCGCGCGCGGGATAGGCGCTCCTCATCACCGACTCGTTGGCAAGGACCCGGCGACGTTGGGTCCGATCCTCCGGGAAGACCAGTAACCGACTCAC
>DATGGC010000290.1:0-3124 GCA_035308745.1 Candidatus Limnocylindrales bacterium
GCCGCCGGGCCACCGACAGTCGCCGCCCGGACGTGGGCCGCAGGCTATCCGCCGCCCGCGAGCAGCGCGAGCTGGTCGCTGCTGGTCGGCCACGACGGCGTGTTCAAGGTGGCCCTGCTGGCCCTCCTCGAGCTGCCCCTCGAGCGCTTCTGGTCATTCTCGTTCGGCCTGACCGGGATCACGATCGTCGGCATCCACGACGGCCAGGCGGTCCTCCGGGCACACAACCTCCTCGACCACCTGGCGCCCTTGCAGGGCGATGACGTGGCGGCCGGCGAGGCCCCGCCGGTGGACGATGCCCTGCCGGCGGCGCCGGATCGAAGCGAGTCGGGCGCGCTCTAGCGCCGCCGACGCTGGGCCCGGCGCGCGGAGCGCCGGAAGATCAGGCCGAGGAGCACGACCCGCAGGTGGCGCTGGGCCCGGGCCAGGGCATCGATCCGCTCGGGGGCCAGGATCCGCCGGCCATAGGCGACCTCGACCTTGGCCAGGGCCACGGTCTGGAGGTCCGGCCGGGCGGCAGGCAGGATGTTGCCCAGGTCGCCGGCGTACTCGTAGACCGTCTGGTTGGGACGGGGCCCGAAACCGAGGCGGCGGGCCAGGCCAACGACGCCACCGTAGACCCGGTCGGGCTCCTGGACCGAGCGCGGACCGCGCTGCCAGGCCATGAAGACGAGGGCGGCCATGATCGCAATCAGGAGCAGCCCGACGACCACGAAGCCGCCGCCGCCGGAGTCGGGTCCGCTGGTCGATCCGGCGCCCGAGTTGTCACCGGTATTCGGGCGGAACGACTTGCGCGGGTCACCGTTGCCGGATGCCAGGCTGACCGGGCTGGGCGTGGCCTCGGGCGGCGGGGTGACCACCGGTCCCGGAGTCAGGGTGATCGGCTGACCGACGTTGCCACCGGTCGGATCGAAGGGGATCCAGCCGTAGTGCGGGAAGTAGACCTCGACCCAGGCGTGGGCGGCGCTGGCCGGGATCGTCTCGAAGCCGTTGAGGTCCACCTGGCTGGGCAGGTAGCCCTCGGCCATCCGGGCCGGGTAGCCCAGCATCCGGAGGAGCACGACCATCGTGCTGGCGTAGTACTCGCAATAGCCCTGGCGCGTCTTGGCGAAGCACTCCACGACCCCGTCGGTGCAGCCCAGCGAGCGGACATCCGTGTTGTACCGGAAGTTCAGAGGATTCCGGAGGTAGGCCTCGATCGCCTTGCTGATGTCGTATTCGTTGGCATTGGCCTGGGGATTGGCCGCCTGGATCCGGGCCAGGAGCAGGTTCGTCGCCGGTCCCGAGCTGACCGACTTGGGTAGCCCCAGGTAGTCGGCCTTCACGGCGGCCGGGTAGTCCGTCCCGGCCACCCGCAGCTGGTTCTCGGTCAGGCCGTGGGCCGGGTCCGTGGCGTAGTCGATCGGCACCTCGGCGGTGACGCTGTAGTCGCCCGACCCCTTCCTGATCGAGCCCAGCGAGGCATCAGGGGCGCTGCCGACCAGGGTCAGGGTCGCGTCGGTCGTGATGCTGACCGGAACACCGGGGGTGAAGACGTTGTGGGGGTCCTCCGCCAGGGCATGCACGGTGAACGACACGCTGTTGAGATCCGTGGAGGTCTCCGGATCGTCGAGGGTGCCCGCCAGGAGCGGGTCGCCGGACGCGACGGAGGCCTCCGTCCGGGGGGTGTTGCTCCAGCCCTGGCCGTCGAACGAGTTGTAGGTTACGGCCCGCCAGTGGTAGTCGCCGGAGTCGCCCTTGGGCACGGCGATCTGGAGGATCGGCGTGTCGTTGGTCACCCATGATCCGCTGATGGTCTCGGAGTCGCCGAAGCCAACGGTCTGGATCCGCGGCCCCGCGCCGCCGCCCCGGAAGACCGCCTGGATCCACTGGGTCGCCTCGGCGATCTGCTCGTCGAGGCCGTTGCCGATCCCGTTGAGCGGCGCCGAGGACGCCGTCGAGGTCAGGAACAGGGCGCCCCCGATGGCGATCACGATGAACGCGCTGCCCGCCCGAAGGTAGATCCCCGATAGCGACCCGGCGTCACCCAGCCGATGGCGGAGCCACGTCGAGCGCTCGTCGAGGGCGTGGGCCCGGATGAGCAGGACGAGCGCCGCCAGGCTGAACCAGACCAGGATCGCGAGCTGCTCATCGCGGGTGATGCTCATGTTCAGGACCAGGGCGAGGCCCGAGATCATCACCGCGCTGAACGGCCGGTGGTGGCCGAAGACGGCGTAGCTCGCGAACTGCGCGGTGCCCCAGCACAGGATCCCCAGGACCAGCATGAAGTGGCCGTACTGCTCGGTGAACGCCAGCCCCCGGAACGCCAGGTCGAGATAGGCCTCGACCGACGAATTGGCCGTGGCCACGAACGCCGGGCCGGGCGTGAAGTCGCCGTTGAGCAGGAGCCCGCCGACCATGATCGGCAGGAGCAGTGCCGCGAAGACCGCACCCAGGAGCTGGGCCAGCCAGCGCGGCCAGCCGACCTTCGCCGAGATGAAGCCCCAGGCCACGCCGCCCAGGGAGGCGTAGGGCAGGAAGGAGGTCAGGACCGGCCGGCCGAGGACCCAGGCCGCACTGTTGAGCGACCAGGCCAGGCAGACCGACATGACGGCGATCATCAGGACCGTCAGCCAGCCCTCCACCGGAGCCCGCGGGATCGGGCGCCGGAGGATGGTCGTCATCGCGTCACCCGCGCGAGCTGGGTCCCGAGTGGTTGGTCGCCGCTGATCACGTAGTTGAGGAGCTCGTACTCGGCCAGGGCGTGGCCCAGGGCGCGGGCCTGGAGCGCGGGGTCGGTGCCCGGCTCGTGATGCTCGGCCCGGACCGCGATCACGACGGTGGCGATCCCCCGCGCCCGGAGGCTGGCCAGCGGCCGGACCCAGGCCCGGTCGAGGGACGGCGTGATCACCACCGCGGTCATCCCGCGGCGCAACCGGGGCAGGCTGGCCAGCAGCCGCTCGACGAGGGGCGTTGATCCGTCACCTTCGACGGCGGCCAGGAGCTGCATGATCTTGAGGTACTGCCGGCCGCCCCGGTCGGCGGGGATGACTGCCAGGCGATTGCCGTAGGCGGTCAGGCCAACTGCCCGGTTCTCGCCGAGCGACTTGTCGGCGATCGAGGCCGCGGCCCGGACCGCCAGCTC
>DATGGC010000291.1:0-3258 GCA_035308745.1 Candidatus Limnocylindrales bacterium
GATCGGCACGCTCTTGGACACGTTGGCGTGGAACGTCGTCTGGCCCCGGTTGAGGGTGCCAGGCTGGCTGTTGAGGAAGCGGGTGGGGGTCAGCGGCGTGTACGTCTGGCCGGCGCCCGCGGTGAAGTAGCCGGTCACGTCGAACAGCAACGCGGTGTGCTTGCCGGTCGGCGCCTTGTAGACCGCCGAGAGGGTGCCGTTGGGACCCAGGGCGACGGTCACGTTGTTGGCCCGGTTGTCCCCGAGCGGGAAGTTGAGGGTCGAGCTGCTGGGATTGGCGGTCGGCGTCGGGGTCAGGCTGACGTAGCCCGCCGCCGTCTGCTGGGTGACCGTCAAGTTGCCGGTGACCGCCACGGCGTTGGACGGGATCGTGACCGTGGGTCCGCCAGTCGGCGTGCGCGACGCACCGCCGATCGTGAACGTGCGCGGCACGCCGGCGTTGAAGTTGCCGCTCAGTCCGTTGGCGAAGCGGGTGTCGAGGAAGCGGGTCGGGGTGACCGGGGTGTAGCCCGCTCCGACGTCGCCGACGCTCAGCTCGTGGACGGTGGTGGTCCAGCCACCCGAGCCGTTGGCCGCGGGATCGCCGACCCAGACCGCGGTCGGGACCTGGGGATCTGTGGCGACGGTGAGGTACGAACCCCAGCCTGTGCCGGTATAGGTCGCGCTGCCGGCGGTCAGGGTCTGGGGGGCGCTCCAGGCATCCGGATCCGTGCCGCTGTTGTACTGGGCCACCGACGAGGCGAAGGTGCTGCCCGACGAGCTGGTGTAGACCGCGGTCAGGACGCCGTTGCCCGACCACGCGATGCCGCCGAACGAGCTGTCGAGCCCGTTGGTACCGAGCAGGACATCGCCGAGGCGCGTCGGCTCGACGCCGGCGTTCGCGCTGCCCAGGGTCGTCACCCGGATGCAGTCGCGCATGACGGAGTCCCCGGTCGGAATGCACGGGGTGGTCGACGTGAAGGCGAGCTTGCCTCCGCTATAGATCAGGCTGTCCGGCGAGCCGTCGATCGCTGTCGTCAGCGTGCCGCCGCCACCGGACTGGGTCGGCGGGGCCGGCGTCCCGAAGCCGGGCACGATGCCATCGGCCGTCAGGTCCTTATCGACGGATTCGGTGACCGTGTGGTGGACGGCGGACCCGGTCACGTCGGTGTACCAGATATGACCGGCGGTGGCGCCGTTGCCGATCCCGATCAACCGCAGGTCGGCGTCGACCACCGGCTGCTGGACCGCGACGCGGATCGCGTCGAGGCTGGCGTAGCCTCCGGCGCTGTAGTGCACGTTGGCCTGGTTGAAGCTGGGTCCGAGATCGGTCCAGTCAACCACGACGAATTCGGAGCCGGTCAGTGCCCCGCTGGCGCAGCCCGGGGTCGTCGGGCTCCCGCCCGCGCCCATGGCGAACAGCGAGGTCGTCAGGGCCAGCTTGTCGGTCGACGTGCCGGCGGCCGGGCGAACCGGGACGAAGTCCGGCCATTCGAAGCCGGTAGACGTCCATGTCCCGAGCGGATCGGCCGTATCCGAGATCGCGTAGTCGAGGTAGCCGTGGCCAAAGGTGGCGCCCGAATAGGTCGCGCAGTCCCAGCTCATCTCGGTGATGATCCAGCGCTGGTGGAGGGCATCGAACATCACCCGGGGATCGGAGAAGAAGGTGGTGAACCCACCCAGCTCGGGGAGGCCGAAGAAGGTCGGCAGGGTGACCGCGGCGGCCAGGCTGTTGCCGGCCCGGTCACGGATCTCAAGGCCGGTGATGTCGGCCTGGAGGACCTCGTCGGGCCCAACGGCGATCGAGGGGTCGGGCGTGACCGTGCCCGTATGGCCGGTCGCGGCCACCGGGGTTGCGGCTGCGGCGGCGCCGGAGCTCGTCTCGGGATCCGGATCCGGCGGGCCGACCACATCCGGGTGGGTGCCGGTCACCGCGGGAGCCTCGAGCTTGTCGAGGGTCGAGCTCACCACGGCCGGGTTGAAGGGCAGCTTCTGCTTTGGCTCGAGGGCCAGCTTCTTGACGTTCGCAGTGCCGCTCCGGCCGAGCTGGATGTTCGGATCGGGCGCCGCCTGGTGGACGGCGGTCGGATGCCCGGGCGACGCGGCGAGCGCCGGTGCTGCCTGGGCCGACAGCCCGGCGATCAGGAGCGTCGCCGCTCCAATGCTGGCGAGACGGGCGCTGATCGAGGAGCGAACCATCAACAAAACTCCCTCGCGTGGCCTGTCGGAGTGGCGGCCTGAATTGGCCCTGCTCCGAGCGGGATCCCCCGTTGCGTGCGACCTAGCCTACGCCCCTGAGTCCAGAATCGTGTGCACGGAGCGGTCCTGTCGGTGCGCAGCCGCCCCGCCCAGTGGTACCGGCGGGCCGCGCCCGTCGGGTCGGCCCGACCCGCTCGCTACACTGGCGGGCGATGGACATCCACGTCATCGCGCCGCTGGCGACACCCGCCGAGCGGGCCGCCGTTGACGCCCTGCTCGGCCCGCCGACGTCCGGCTGGGCCGGGGGCGAGCGTGATTCGCCGACCGATGGCCACTCGGCGCATGGCGGCCACGCCGCTCGGGCCGAGCGCGACTTGCTGCTGCCGGCGCTCCACGCGGTCCAGGACCGGATCGGCTGGATCAGCCAGCCGGCCCTCTCGTACATCTGCCGCCGGTTGAGCGTGCCGCCGGCCGAGGCGTACGGGGTGGCGACCTTCTACGCACTGCTGACGACCACGGAGCGAGCGCCGATCGTCGCCCATGTCTGCGACGACATCGCCTGCCGGCTGGCCGGTGGCGAGGACACCTGCGCGGACCTGGCCCGCTCCATCGGGCCGGCCGGCGTGCCCAGCGCCGACGGCTCGACGACCTGGTTGCGCAGCCCGTGCCTGGGCCTGTGCGAGCGCGCTCCCGCCGCCTTGTTCACGGTTGCCGGTCCACAGCCCGAGCAGGTGGTCGTGGCCCCGATCGACGCCGTCGGCGTGACCCAGCGCCTCGAGGCCGCGTCCCGCGGCGACTCGATCGCTCCAGCCAGTGTCGCGGCCGAGACGCCGGCCGAGCGCCTCGCGGCAGCCCAGGTCTCGGTCCCGCAGGCCGGCCAGGACGAGCTCCGGCTGCTCGCCCGCGTCGGCCGGATCGATCCGACCTCGCTCGACTCCTACCGCGCGGCCGGCGGCTACGCGGCGCTGGCCCAGGCCCTGAAGCTGGGGGCCGAAGCGGTGATCGCCGAGGTCACCGCCTCGAAGCTGCTCGGCCGGGGCGGAGCCGCCTTCCCGACAGGCCGCAAGTGGGCCGCGGTGC
>DATGGC010000292.1:0-27599 GCA_035308745.1 Candidatus Limnocylindrales bacterium
GCTTCGCCAAGATCGAGCTCGCCGGTCCGGGCACCGTTTCGTTCCTGGGCCGGCTGTGCGCCAACGACATCGACCGTCCCGTCGGCTCGATTGTCTACACTCAGATGCTCAACCGGCGGGGCGGGATCGAGACTGACTTCACCGTCAGTCGCCTGGCCGCCGACCGGTTCCTGATCGTGACCGGCACCGCCGTCGGCAATCACGACCTGGGCTGGATCCGCAAGCAGCTCGACGACGATCCTGCGGCGCGGGGACAGGTCGTGGTCAGCGACCTCACCTCGTCGCTGTCGTGCTTCGGGCTGTGGGGCCCCAGGGCCCGGACGATCCTGGCCGGCCTGACCCGCGACGACCTGTCCGATGCCGCCTTTCCCTACCTGACGGCCCGGCGGATCACGGTCGGCAACGTGCCCGTGCTGGCCCTCCGGGTGACCTACGTGGGCGAGCTCGGCTGGGAGCTCTATCCGCCGAGCGAGTACGGGGCGACGCTGTGGGACGCGATCTGGGCGGCGGGCGCGGACCATGGCCTCGTCGCCGGCGGCTATCGGGCGATCGACGCCCTGCGACTGGAAAAGGGCTATCGCGTCTGGTCGAGCGACATCACCCCCGACGAGACGCCGTACGAGGCCGGGCTCGGCTTCGCCGTCCGCCTCGACCGGCCGGACGGGACGGCCCGCGACTTCATCGGCCACGATGCCCTGGTTGCCGCCAAGGCGGCCGGACCGCGAAAGCGCCTGCGTTGCCTGGTCCTCGACGACCCGCGCTCGGTCTGCCTGGGCAACGAGCCGGTGCGCATCGACGGGACGATCGTCGGCCGGGTGACGAGTGGCGGTTACGGCTTCGCCGTCGAGCGCTCGATCGCCTACGCCTACCTGCCGCCCGACCAGGCGGCGATCGGCGGCCGCGGCGAGATCGAGGTCTTCGGGGCCTGGATCGGCTTCGAGGTGGTGGCCGAGCCCCTCTGGGATCCGGCCGGCGAGCGGATCCGGGCATGACCGACGCCCGGTTCGCGCCCGAGATCAGCGACGCGGTGGCCAGCGGGCCGGCCTGGAGCGCCTCGCGGGCCCGGGCGAGCGACGCCGAGCTCGACGCCTGGCTGGCCTTTGCCCAGGCCGCCTGCGACGAGGCCGATCGCCTGGCACTCGGCCACTTCCGCCGCGATCTCGAGGTGATGACCAAGCCCGACCGCTCGTTCGTCACGGTTGCCGACCAGGCCGTCGAGCGCCTGATCCGGGAGCGGATCCTGGCCGCCTATCCCGATCACGGCCTGGTCGGCGAGGAGTACGGCTCGGAGGCCGGCGCGGCCCGCTGCCGGTGGTACATCGACCCGATCGACGGGACCCACAACTACATCCGCGGGGTGCCCCTCTTCGGGACGCTCCTGGCCCTCGAAGTGGACGGCGAGCTCCAGCTCGGGGTGCTCTCCGCGCCGGCCCTGCGCGAGCGCTGGTACGCCCGGCGGGGCGGGGGAGCGTGGGCCGTCGGGGCGGCCGGCAACGAGGGTCCCCGGCCGATCCACGTCAGCGGCATCGGCAGCCTGGCCGACGCCCAGGTCCTGTACGGCTCGGTCCACGACATCGAGACATCGCCCCTGGCCCCAGGCTTCGCCGGCCTCCTGGGCGAGATCTGGCGCGATCGGGGCTTCGGCGACTTCTGGGGCTACGCGCTGCTGGCCGAAGGCGCGGCGGAGGCCGTCGTCGAGGTCGAGCTGTCGGCCTGGGACATGGCCGCGCCACTCGTCCTGGTCGAGGAGGCCGGCGGGCGGGTGACCGACTTCGCCGGCCGTCGGCTGATCGACTCGGGCACCCTGCTGGCGACCAACGGCCGGCTGCACGACACGATCCTGGCCCGGATCACGACCCCCGCCTGAGGTCGACCCCGCGGACCCATGGCCGGCCTGGTCGCCGACGTTCGGGGTCCCGGGGCCATGCCTGCATCGTTGCTCCGGCGGGTTCGTTTTTGACAGATACCGCCGACAGCCGCGGTATGGTCGGGAATCCGGTCCCCGGAGTCGCGGTGGAAGTCGCAAGGCCTCGGCTCGTGCGTGGATCTCGCCGGGGAGCCGCCGAATCGGTGGGCCTGCCCGGCGCGACCGACCATGACGCGGCCTCGGACGGAATCTGACAGGACGTGTCGCGGCGATGGAATGGCAAGCGCGGTGTCGTAGCTGAGGTCATCAGGCGCGCGCTGGACTGACCGGTCGAATTCGATCGCTAGCTCTGATCGGTGCAACCCGGGACCACCGAGCAGACGCGATCAGAATGGTGTGGCGTACTCATGACGCGACCCGATCGGGACGATCGGATGCGGTGGGACGGGCCACACCGGGCTACCCTCGAAGCGTGAACCGAACTCGGCCCTCGATGGCGATCGGCGTGCTGATCGTGGTCGCCCTGATCGCGGCCTGCGCGCCGTCCGGCCTCGGGCCAACCGCCGCCCCGCCGTCCGATGCGCCGCCGACCGCCCTGGCGATCGCCGCGGGCCTGGCCCCGGGCACGTTCGCCACGGTCGCGCCGGGCAGCTCCTTTGGCAGCTCCTCTGGCAGCTCGTTCGGCAGCGCGCCGACGTTCAGGCCCTCGGCCACGGGCCGGCCGGGCCCCAAGCCGAAGCCCAGCCCGGGCACCCCGGGCGCGCCGATCGCCGGCCCGACCCCGTCGCCCAAGGCAACCCCCACGCCCGCGCCCACGCCGATCGCCATCCCGCCGCTCAGCCACTGCCAGATCTTCCCGTCGTCGAACCAGTGGAACCTGCCAGTGAACAACCTGCCGGTCGCCAGCGATTCGGCGACGATGATCGCGGCCATCGGCCAGACCGTGGGCGTCCATCCCGACTTCGACACGAGTTCCACCGACGGCATCCCGTACAACATCGTGGGCACCGCGACGCCGCGCTCGACGGTCACCTTCCAGTACAGCTCCGAGTCGGATCACGTCGGCTACCCGATCCCGGCCAAGCCCAAGATCGAAGGCGGCTCGGACCGCCACCTGCTGATGATCGACACCAACGCCTGCAAGCTGTACGAGCTGTTCGACGCAACGCTCAGCAGCGGCCACTGGCACGCCGGCTCGGGCGCGACCTGGAGCCTGGACTCGAACGCCGTCCGGCCGGCCGGGTGGACCAGCGCCGACGCCGCCGGGCTGCCGATCTTCCCCGGCCTCGCCCGGTACGAGGAGGTTGCCGCCGGGGCGATCGACCACGCCCTGCGCTTCACCGCCCCGGACAGCTGCGCCGGCTACATCTACCCGGCGCGCCACGAGGCCGGCGGCGGCTCGTGCAGCGTCGAGCCGCCGATGGGCCTCCGGGTGCGGCTCAAGGCGTCCTTTGACATCTCGCACTTCTCGGCCCAGACCCGGGTGATCCTCCAGGCGCTCAAGACCTACGGCATGATCCTGGCCGACAACGGCTCGCCGTGGTACATCAGCGGCGCCTACAGCCCGAGCTGGGACGACAGCGGCCTGCACAACCTGAACCAGGTCAAGGGCTCCGACTTCGAGGTCGTCGACACCTCGGGCCTGTAGCTCGCGGGCTCAGGCCCCGGCGGCGGTGATGCTCTGGTCGAGGATCGCGATCGCCTGGTCGATCTCGGCGGCGGTGGTCACCAGCGGCGGGATGATCCGGGCCACGTTGGCGTACGTGCCGGCCGACAGCACGATCAGGTGCCGGTCGAGGGCCTCATTCAGGACCCGCTTGGCCAGGCCGGGATCGGGCACCCGGCCGTCGCCCACCCCGGGCTGGATGAACTCCAGGGCCAGCATCAGCCCCAGGCCGCGGACGTCGCCGATCGCGGGGTGCTTCGTGGCCAGGGTCCGCAGGCCGGCCAGGAACTGGCTGCCCCGGGTCGCCGCGTTCTCGACGAGGCGCTCGTCCTCGATCACGTCCAGGGTCGCGTTGGCGGCCGCGCAGCTGACCACGTTGCCGCCGTACGTCCCGCCGTGGGTGCCGGGCGGCCACGCCTCGATCAGCTCGCGCTTGGCCAGCAGCCCGCTCAGCGGCAGGCCCGAGGCGATGCCCTTGGCCATGACCACGATGTCCGGCTCGACGTCCCAGTGCTGGACGGCGAAGAAGCGCCCGGTCCGGCCGTAGCCGGTCTGGACCTCGTCGGCGATCAGCAGGATCCCGTGCTGGCGGGTGATCTCGCGCAGGCGGGGCAGGAAGCCCGGCGGCGGGACGATGTAGCCGCCCTCGCCCAGGACCGGCTCGATGATGATCGCCGCGACATGCTCGGGATAGATCAGCTGGTGGAAGGTCAGCTCGAGCTGCTCTTCCCAGTCGCAGCTGCAGTCGGCGGGGTCGTGGCTGCCGGTCGCGGCCCGGTAGCAGTACGGATAGGCCGTGTGGTAGACGGAGCCTGGCAGCGGCTCGAAGTGGCCGCGGTAGACGTCCTTGGCCGTGGTCAGGGCCATTGTCTGGGCAGTCCGCCCGTGGTAGCCGCCCCGGAAGCCGATGATCACCGGCCGGCCGGTCGCGATCCGGGCCAGCTTGACCGAGGCCTCGACGGCCTCTGCCCCGCTGTTGGACAGGAAGGCGCCCCAGCCTTCGCCGGGCAGGACGTGCTGGAGCCGCTCGTGGAGGCGCAGGCCCGGCTCGTGGTAGACGATGTTCTGCTGGCCGTGGATCAGCTTGGCGGCCTGCTCGGCGATCGCCGCCGCGACCCGGGGATGGGCGTGGCCGGTGTTGGTCACGCCGATGCCCGAGCTGTAGTCGAGGTAGCGCTCGCCGCTCCGGGTGATCAGCCAGCTGCCCTCGCCGCGCTCGATCTCGAGGTTGGTGATCCGCGACCAGACCGGCGGGATCACCGAGCGATCCGGCCAGTTGCTGGAAACGGCGGCTGGTTGTCGGACCTGGGTGTCGACCATCGCAATCCCTGCCTTAGCGGTTGGCCCGGGCCTGGCGGATGTTCGACAGCCCGACGATCAGGACCGCGCCCAGGAAGACCATCGAGCCGACCACGTTGATCTGGACCGGCAGGGCGTTCTTGATGATGCTGTAGGCCCAGATCGGGAAGGTATTCGTCGTCCCGGACACGAAGCTGGTGATGATGAAGTCGTCGATCGACAGCGAGAAGGCGAGCAGGGCCGCGGCCAGGACGCCCGGGAAGATCAGCGGGAAGGTGACCTTCCAGAACGTCGTCAGCTCGTCCGCGCCGAGGTCCATGGCGGCTTCCTCGAGGCGCCGGTCGAAGCCCGCGATCCGGGCTTTGACGGTCACCACCACGTAGCTGATGTTGAACATGATGTGGGCAATCAGGATGGTGGTGAAACCCAGCGGGAAGAGGACGCCCTTGGGCACGATCCCGTTGAGCATCCCGCCCTGCAGGCCCGAGTTGACGAACAGGGTCAGCAGGCTGGAGCCCATCACGATCTCGGGCGTGGCCATGGGCAGGAAGATCAGGCCGTTGATCGCGCCCCGGCCCTTGAAGTTGTAGCGGGTCAGGGCCAGCCCGATGAACGTGCCCAGGATCGTCGAGCCGACGGTCGACAGGAAGGCGATCAATAGGCTGGTCTTGATCGCGTCGGGCAGGCCCGGCCAGTCGAACGGGTGCAGCCAGCCCTGCAGGGTGAACCCGTGCCACACGAAGTTGAACTTGCCCTGGTAGTCGTTGAAGCTGAAGATGATCATGACCACGATCGGGATCAGCAGGTAGCCGATCGCGAGCACGGTGAAGCCGGGCAGGAACCAGTGGTCGAGGGCGTGCAGGAAGCGCCGCGGCGGCCGCCGGGTGATCGCCGCGCCGGAGGTGGCCAGGAGCTGGCTGACAGCGGTCATCGGCTCATCCGGTCAGCTGCTCGGTGCCCAGCGCCCGGGCGTAGATCGAGACCGCGACCAGGATGGCGGCCATCAGGATGAATGACAGCGCCGCCGCGACGGGGTAGTCGCCCAGGAGCAGGAAGCGGCTCTGGATCACGTTGCCGATCATCTGGGTCTGGGGACCGCCGAGCAGGGTCGCGTTGACGTAG
Organism: Candidatus Limnocylindrales bacterium; assembly: GCA_035308745.1. Classification (GTDB taxonomy): domain Bacteria; phylum Chloroflexota; class Limnocylindria; order Limnocylindrales; family CSP1-4; genus Palsa-1033. The sequence goes on from DATGGC010000292.1 coordinate 5,955, forward strand.
TCACCCAGGGCCGGGATGAAGGTCAGGATCGTGCCCGCGAAGATCCCCGGCAGGGCCAGCGGGATCGTCACCCGCCGGAAGGCGCCCGCCCGGCTGGCGTACAGGTCGTTGGCCGCCTCGATCAGGCGCGGGTCGATCTTCTCCAGGGCCACGTACAGGGGCAGGATCATGAACGGCAGGAAGTTGTAGGTGATCCCGGCGATCACCGCGATCGGCGTGCCGATGACCGAGGCATCGGCCGGCAGGATGTGGAGCGTGTCGCGTAGGAACGACAGCACCGGGCCATCGTCGAGCAGGAGCACCTTCCAGCTGATGGTCCGGATCAGGAAGCTGGTGAAGAACGGGGCGATGACGATGAACAGCAGGAAGTTCTTCCAGCGCCCGCCGCGGAAGGCGATCGTGTAGGCGACCGGAAAGCCGATCGCGAAGGTCAGCAGGGTGGCCGTCCCGCCGTAGAGCAGCGAGTTCAGGAACTGCGGCCCGAACTTGGTCAGCGAGGTGACGTAGGCCGCGCCGGAGAAGGTCAGCTTGAAGCCGTTGTCGAGCGACCCGGTCGAGACCGAGGTCAGGAACATCTGGAAGGTGGGCAGGATGAAGAAGATGAGCAGCCACAGGATCCCCGGCGCCAGCAGGAGATAGGGCGTGGCCCTGCCGATCCGCTGGCGCAGGCTGGGCCCGGTCGGCCCCGGGCGGCCGGGCAGGCTCGAGGCGGTCATCGGCAGGTTCGGTTCAGCGGAGGACGGCTCAGCCGCCGGCCAGGTCGAGGTACAGGCCGTTGAGCGCCGTCTCGAGGTCGTCCGACAGGAACTGGAAGTTGTGCTGCTTGGCGACCACGTCGTCAGGCGGGAAGAGCAGGGCGAACAGGGCCGGGTCGAGCGGGGCCGAGGCATTCAGCGACTTGACCACCGCGTCGGCGCCCTTGACCGGCGAGACGTAGTACACGAAGTTGGCGATCTGGCCGGCGATCGTCGGGTCGTACACGAAGTTCATCATCAGCTCGGCCGTGTAGATGTTCGTGGCGCCCTTGGGGATGAGCATGTTGTCGGTCCACAGCATCGTCCCCTCGGTCGGGAACACGAAGATCTGGTCGGCCGAGCCGGATGAGGCCAGGTCGCCCGACCAGACCATCGCCGCCCAGGTCTTCTTGGCGGCGAAGTTCTGGAGGTACTCGTTGCCGGTGAACGTCAGGCCGCCCTGGACCAGGGGCTGGATGTCGTCGTGGACGGCCTGCAGGTCGTCGCTGGTCGTCTGCTGCGGGTCGGCGCTCTTGCCCAGCTTGAGCAGGCCCAGGCCGAACGTGTCGCGGGCTTCGGACAGGAACGACAGCTTCTTGGGATCGATGGCCCACAGGTCGGCCAGGCTGGCCGGCGCGGCGACCTTGGCCGAGGCCAGCGAGGTCTTGTCGTAGCCCATCCCGGTCATCCCCGACTGCCAGGGGTAGTGGAAGTCGTTCTTGGGATCCCAGACCTGGCCCTTGAGCGGGTCACGCAGGTTATTCACGCAGTTGGGCACGTTCGTCTGGTCGATCTGCTCGGCCCAACCCTTGGTGATCACCTTGGCCGCCAGCCAGTCGGTGATCACGATCAGGTCCCAGCCGGTCGGCGCGCCGGCGACCAGCTCGGGCTGGATCGTGGCGTAGAACGTGTTGTTGTCCTCGATCTTTTCCTCGTAGTCGACGTCGACCTTGTACTCGGCCTTGAACTCCTCGAGCGTCGGCGACGAGCCGGGGGCGTACTTCAGGTTGGTGGCCGCCTTGCCGGTCAGGTCGATGTACGCCGGCCACTGCGCCCAGTGGAGGGGACCGGTGATGACCTTGGGGGTCGGGGCGACCGACGGAGCCGGCGTCGGCGGGGGCAGGGTCGGGATCGCGGCGTTGCTGCTCGGATTGGCGCTGGCCCCACCGGGGGCGGTGGTCGCCGCTCCGCCGCTGCTGCAGGCCGCCAGGAAGGCACCCACGCCGGCCAGGGCGGTGCCCTGCAGGAAGCGGCGCCGGCCGATCGCCGGCAGGAGGGGCAGCTGGTCGTTGGCGCTCATCGTTCTCCTTCGCGCGGACCGCGGATCGTGCGGGATTCGGGCGGTGTCAGCCGCCCGCTGCCGCCGCCGGCGCGCTGCCGACGACGAAGGTGTGCTCGGGCATCCAGGACAGGCGCACCGCGTCGCCCTGGCGGTAGAGCGAGCCGTTGGTGGTCCGCTCGATGTTCTGCTCGTAGACGGTCATCGGGATGCCGCTCTTCGAGTCGACGATGTACTGGGTGCTGACGCCGACGTAGGAGACGTCGGTCACGGTCCCGTCGAGCTGGTTGGCGGCCGCCGGGATGGCATCCGTCGGGGTGTTCATGCGGACCTTCTCGGGCCGGATCCCGACCTCGATCTGGCTGTTGCCGTCGACCAGCGCGGCCGGCACCCGGAGCCGGGTGTCATCGGCCAGCTTGATCAGGGCGAAGCCATCGGCCGTTCCGTCGAGCGTCCCGGCGAGCAGGTTGCTGACCCCCAGGAAGCCGGCCACGAAGCGGGTCTGGGGCCGCTCGTAGAGGCTCTCGGGGTCGCCCAGCTGCTCGTACTTGCCGCGATTCATGACGGCGATCCGATCGGACATCGTCATCGCCTCTTCCTGGTCGTGGGTCACGTAGATGAAGGTGATCCCGACCTCGCGCTGGATCCGCTTGAGCTCGACCTGCATCTGCTTGCGCAGCTTGAGGTCGAGGGCACCGAGCGGCTCGTCGAGCAGGAGCACGGCCGGCCGGTTGATCAGTGCCCGGGCGAGGGCCACCCGCTGGGCCTGGCCGCCCGAGATCTGGTTCGGCTTGCGCTTCTCGAAGCCGGGCAGCTCGACCAGCCTGAGCATGTCGGTCACCCGCGACTTCACCTCGGGATCCTTGACCCCCTTGCGGCGCAGGCCGAAGGCGACGTTCTCCTCGATCGACAGGTGCGGGAACAGGGCGTAGCTCTGGAAGACGGTGTTGACGTTGCGCTTGTAGGACGGCAGCCAGGTGACGTCCTGGCCCTGGAGCTCGATCAGCCCGCTGGTCGGCTGTTCGAAGCCGCCGATCATCCGCAGCGTCGTGGTCTTGCCGCAGCCGGACGGGCCCAGGAGCGAGAAGAACTCGCCGTCATTGACATCGAGGGTGATGTGGTCGACGGCGTTGCTGTCGCCGAATCGCTTGACCACGTCGACGAGCCGGACATCGATTTCGGACACGGGCTCTACGAACTCCAGTGGTGCGGGGTTCGACCATTCCTGGGGGAAGGCGAGCGCTCATCGACGGCGCCTCCTCGCTGCTCACGAGCCACCGTCGATGCCGCAGGATAGGGCCGCGCCGAAACGGGTGTCAAGGACGCGCCAATCCTGCGTTCTACGCACGATTCTGGCCCCGAAACGACGAGAATCGTGCGCGATCCACGGGCGGGCAGCCGAGGATCGGCGCCTGCCCGACCGTCCGGATCGGGCAGCGGGGCGACTTGTCCCGAGCGGCGCTACGATTGCGACGCGAAACCTGTCAGAACCCGCAACCTGCGGCCGAGCGCGGAGAAGCCAGCCCGATGATCGTTCTCACCGAAGACGCGATTCATGCCGCCCTGCGGACCGTCCAGGAGCCCGAGCTCGGGCGGGACATCGAGACCCTCAACATGGTCAAGAACGTGGCCATCGAGGGCAGCCGGGTGGCGTTCACGATCGAGCTGACGACGCCGGCCTGCCCGCTCAAGGACGAGATCGAGGGCAATGCCCGGGCGGCCCTCCAGGCGATCGGCGCCGACTCGATCGAGATCACCTGGGGGGCCATGGTCCGCCGGGCCTCGCCGGCCCAGGCCCAGCAGCTCCTGCCCGGGGTCAAGAACATCATCGCCGTGGTATCGGGCAAGGGCGGTGTCGGCAAGAGCACGATCAGCGTCAACCTGGCCGTCGCGCTGGCCCAGGCCGGGGCCTCGGTGGGCCTCCTGGATGCCGACATCACCGGTCCCAACATCCCGCTGATGATGGGCGTCGAGGGCCAGCCCAAGGCCAGCCCCAACAACAAGATCACGCCGCTCGAGCGGCATGGGGTCAAGGTCATCTCGATCCAGTTCTTCGTGCCCGAAGGCCAGCCGGTCGTGTGGCGGGGACCGCTGATCGGCGGAGCCATCCAGCAGTTCCTGCGCGATGTGGAGTGGGGCGAGCTTGATTACCTCGTCGTCGACCTGCCGCCGGGCACCTCGGACGCCCAGCTGACCCTGGCCCAGGCCGTCCCGATCTCGGGTGCGGTCCTGGTCACCACGCCCCAGGAGGTGGCCCTCCTCGACGTGACCAAGGCGCTGGCGATGCTCCGCCGGATGAACGTGCCGGTCACCGGGATCATCGAGAACATGGGCGGCTTCGTATGCGGCCACTGCGGCGAGGTCACCGAGATCTTCGGCCGGGGCGGCGGCGAGCGCTTCGCGCGTGAGCACGGGATCGAGTACCTCGGCTCGGTACCCCTTGACGTGACCGTCCGCCAGGGCGCCGATGTCGGCATCCCCGCGGTCGCCCAGCGCGAGCCGGGACCGGCGGCCCGGGTGCTGGTCGAGATCGCCCAGCAGGTCGCTGCCCGGATGAGCGTGGCCGCGGCCCGCAACGAGGCGCCCGTCCTGTCGATCTCGTAAGGCTCCGCTGGTCGGTTGACCCGACTTCCGGGGTTGTACCATCGTGGAGAGATGCTCGTGCCTCGGCCCTCGATCCAGGTCCTGGCTTCGTTGCGCCTGTTCGAGAAGATCGACGCCGATGAGCTCAGCGCCATGGCCGCCTCGATGGGCCTCCGGCGCTACCGGGCGGGCGAGGTGATCTTCCACCAGGGTGATCCGGGCGATGCCCTCCACGTCGTCGTCAGCGGTGCCGTCAAGCGGGTCCTGCCCTCGCCCAACGGCGAGGAGGCGATCCTGGCCACGCTCCGCCGACAGGCGTTCTTCGGCGAGCTGGCGCTCCTCGACCATGGCTCCCAGTCGACGACCGCGATCGCGCTCGAGCTGACCGAGACGGTCAGCGTGCCCCGGGCGACGTTCATGAGCCTGATCGGCCAGCATGCCTGCTCGCGCGAGGTCCTCCTCGAGACGATGGCCAGCGAGCTGCGCCGGCTCACCGGCCGGGTCGAGGCGCTCTATTTCCTGGATGTGCCCGGCCGGGTCGCGGATGTCCTGGTCGGCCTGTCGCTCGAGCATGGCCGGCCGCTGGAGGCGAGCCCCGAGACCCCGGCCGGCTCCGTCCGGATCGACGGCCGCCTGACCCAGGGCGACCTCGCGGCGATGGTCAACTCGTCGCGCCAGAGCGTGAACCAGGCCCTGGCCGAGCTGGGCGGCGAGGGGATCGTCCGCTTCGAGCGGGACGGGATCGTGATCCTGGCGCCGGACCGGCTGGCGCGCCGGGCCAGCCTGTAGGTCGTCCGGGCCGCCGGGGTCGCCGGGCGGAGGCTACCCCTCGATCGAGCGGAGCATCCGGAGCAGGGCGGCCGACGCGATCAGGGCCGCCCGGCCGCGGCCGGCGCTGCCGCCCAGGAAGCCTAGCCGGCGCTCGGTCCGTTCGCCCCGCGGGCTGGCGATCGCCACCTGGATCGCCGTGTCGTGGCCCTTCGGCCGGGCGCTGACCGCCAGCCCGAGGTCGGCCTCGGACCGGGTCGCGAGGTCCCGGGCGGCGGCCTCGGTCGCGGGACGGGCGCCCGACCCGAGTGCGGTGCGCTCGACCCGGCGCAGGCCGGCCAGGCCGGCCAGGAGGACGCCCAGCGAGCCGTCCGTGCCGTCCTCGGTGATCGCCAGCGACCAGCCCAGGCGTGCCAGCTCGACCCCGATCGCCTCGGTCCAGGTCGTGCTTCCCCGCGCCCAGACGTACTCGCCAAGCCGGTCCATCACCAGGGCTTCGGCTTCGTCCAGGAGCTCCTCGGCGGAGCGGCCGCGGCGGGCAGTCGCCGAGATTCGCACATCGACGGCCTCGGCCCGGGCGTAGGTTGCGATCTCCGGATTCGCGCGCCGAAGGGTCGCCTCGCCGATCAGGTCGGCGGCCTGCGACTCGCCGATCCCGGTCAGGCGCAACGTCCGGCTGGTCAAGCCGCGGCCGAGGCCCCGCTCGAGCAGCCGGGGCAGGACGAGCTCGGTCCACATCGGGCGCATCTCGCGGGGCGGGCCGGGCAGCAGGACGACGACCCGACCGTCGGGCCGGTTGACCCACCAGCCGGGCGCGGTCCCGTTGGGGTTGGGCAGCGCCTCGGCGCTGGGGATCAGCCAGGCCTGCTTGCGATTGATCTCGGGGAAGGGCAGCTCCCGCCGCGACCAGAGATCGCGCAGCCAGGCCTCCAGGTCCGGGTCGACCACGGGCGTCTCGCCCGCCACCCGGGCGATCGCTTCCCGGGTCAGGTCGTCGGGCGTCGGACCCAGGCCACCGGTCGAGACGACCAGGTCGGCTCGCCGGAGGGCGGCCCGGAAGGTCCCGGCGACGATCGCCAGGCGGTCGGGCAGGACGTCGATCCGGGCGATCGCGACGCCGGCCTCGGTCAGGCTCCGGGCGATCTCGCCACTGTTGGTGTCCCGGGTCTCGCCCACGGTCAGCTCGGCGCCGACGGCCAGGATCTCGGCCGTCCGCAAGCGCCGGGCGGGCTTCAAGGAGGGCTCCACCCCCGGAGCGTAGCGCAGCGCCGCCGGGTGGTTATCATCAGGGTGCCCACAGCACCAGTCGCGGAGAACTGATCCTGGACGATCCCACGGCCGCTCGAGCCGACGGCGCCGACCCCGCCCCGGGCCCGGATTCGGGGTCCTCGACCGGCGCCGCGCCGAAGGGCATCCGGGAGCAGCTGTCGGCCACGATCGAGGCGGCCCTGCGCGTCGGCCGGGCCCATGTCGGACTGGCCCGGGCGGAGCTCGGCGAGATCGCCGCCGAGGGCAAGCGGGTCGGCATCCTGGCCGGGATCGCCGTCGGCCTGCTCTTCTTCGCGGGCCTGCTCGTCCCGGTCGGGCTGACCCTGTTCCTGGGCGAATGGATCTTCGGATCGATCGGCTGGGGGCTGCTGCTGGGCACCGAGGTGGCCATCGGCGGCGCTGTCGTGCTGGTCTTCGCCGGCCTGTACGTCCCTGGCCAGCGGATCGCGGCCCAACTCCTGATTGCCCTCGTCGCCGGGATCGTCCTGGCCGTCCTGCTCGCCCTGGACCTGCCCAACCGGGCGTTCGCGTCCCTGGGCACCACGCTCCTGCCGGCGATGGATCCCGGCCCGCGGCCGCTGGTCGTCGGCCTGCTGGTGGGCCTGGTCGTTGGCGGCCTGCTCGGGCTCATGCTTGGGCTGATCCGCCGGCTCGGTGCCGGCGGGACCGTCGCCGCCGCGCTGGGATTGGCCCTGCTCGGCCTGCTGGTCGGAGCGATCGTGGCCATCGACTTCAGCCCGGCCGTGGCGATCGCCCTGGGTCTGGCCCTGGCCCTGGCCCTCTGGCCCGTGCTGGTCGGCATCGACACCTATCGGCGGGGGATTGACTTCGAGGCCATCAAGAACCGGTTCTATCCTCGGCTGACGGTCGAGACGACGAAGGAGACGATCGAGTGGGTACGGAAGCAGAGGCCGCTCGGGCCGAAGTCGTAGCGGCCCGCGAGGCGTTCTCGGTCGAGCTCGTCCGCCTCGAAGCCGCCGGCCGGGCCGCGGTCGACATCAAGGCCAAGGTCAAGCGCAACCCGGCCCGGGCGGCAGGGCTGGCTGCCGGCGCCGGGTTCCTGGCGCTCGGCGGGCCGCTCAAGGTCGTCCGCGGCGTCGGCCGGGCGCTGCGCGGCAAGAAGGAGCCACTGCCGCCGTCGCTCCTGCCCAAGCAGGTCGATGCCGCCCTGCGCTCGCTGGGCGACGACGGTGGCAAGGTCCGCGGCACGCTCGAGCGCGAGTTCGCCAACTTCCTCGAGAAGCGCAAGCCCGAGGAGGACAAGGGGTTCGTCGCCGGGATCACCGGCGCCCTGGCCAGCAGCCTGATCGTGCCCGCCAGCCGGACCCTCGCCAAGCGGATGGCCGCCCAGCTGGCCAACGTCGATGAGGCCGACTTCCGCAAGGCGCTCGACGGCCTGCGCGGCCAGGCCGCAACGGCCGCGCCCGGTCCGACAGCGGCCAAGCCCGCCGCCCAGACCGCAGGCACACCGGCGGCGAAGCCGGCCAAGGCGCCGACCGTCCGCTAGACTCGCCGCGGGGCGAGTGGCGGAATGGCAGACGCGCCGGCCTTAGGAGCCGGTGCCGCGTGAGCGGCGTCAGAGTTCGAGTCTCTGCTCGCCCACCAGCCCGGCGTCGGCGGGGGACGCCGCCTATACTCCCCGACGATGAACGTCACTGCCACGCCCGCCGCCAATTCCACGGTCCTGCTCGAGATCGAGCTGCCGGCCGAGCGCCTCGACCAGTCGATGGGCGAGGCGACCCGCCGCCTGGCCCGGCGGACCAAGGTCGCCGGCTTCCGGCCGGGCAAGGCGCCCCGGTTCATGCTCGAACGGGTCCTGGGGCCCTCCGCCGTCCTCGATGAGGCCGTCGAGCTGCTGATCCAGGGTGCCTACCGCGACGCCCTGCTGGAGCAGGGGATCGTGCCCCTGACCGAGGCCAGCGTCGAGGTGGTCCAGGCGGTCGAGGGCCAGCCGGTCAAGTTCAAGGCCACGGTCCAGGTGCCGCCCGAGGTGACCCTGGGCGACTACCGCAGCTTCAACTTCTCGCCCGAGATCGAGGCCGTCGATGACGCCAAGGTCGATGAGGTCGTGTCCGAGCTGCGCGACCAGAACGCCACCCTTCGCCCACTCGAGGATCGCCCGGCCGCCAACGGCGACTATGCCGTGATCGGCTTCGTGGGCAGCAGCGAGGGCGTGCCCTTCGAAGGTGGCTCGTCGGAGCGGATGCCGCTAGTGATCGGCGACGAGCGGCTGATCCCCGGGTTCGAGGCCCACCTGGTGGGCGCCGGGGTGGGCGACCACCTCGAGTTCGACATCACCTTCCCGGACGACTACAACGAAGCCAGCCTGGCCGGCAAGCCGGCCCACTTTGCGGTCGATGTCAAGGAGCTCCGGGAGAAGGTCCTGCCTCCGCTCGACGACGAGTTCGCGACCCAGATGGGCGACTTCCAGGACCTCGCCGAGCTGCGCGTCGCGATTCGCGAGCGCCTCGAGCGGAGCGCCCTCGACCGCGCCCGCCATTCGTTCAGCGACCGGATCATCCAGTACGCCGTGGCCAACGCGACCCTGGCCGTGCCGCCCATCCTGGTCGACCAGGAGACCGAGGTCATGCACGACGAGTTCCGGGCCTCGATCGCCCGGCAGGGGATCGGCGAGGCGGCCTACCTGAAGGCAACCAGCCAGACCGAGGCCGACCTGCACACCGAGTTCCGGCCGCGGGCCGAGGAGCGGGTCAAGACCCTCCTGGTCCTGTCCAGGATCGCCGATGCCGAGGGGATCGTGGTCGACGACCAGGCCGTCGACGCCGAGGTCGAGGCCGCCCGGCGGCGCTACGCCGGCGACCCGAAGACGATCAGCTACTTCGAGTCCGAGCGCGGCCGCAACTTCATCCGGAGCACCCTCCGTCGAACCCGGACGGTCGAGGGCCTGGTCGACGCCTGGCTGGCCGCCCATCCCGACCATCCCGCCTTGCCCCATCTCGAAGACGACAGCGATCGGACCGCCGCCAGCGATGTCGCCGGTTCCAACGCGGCCATCGGGGCGACCGACCCATCGGCCGTCCTCGCCCCCACCGGGGCCGGACCGGCCGAAGCCGAGCCCGAGCCGGCTGCCAACCCCGCCTGACCCACCGCCCAGCCAGACACCAGCGATTCCAGGAGAACCCGAATGCTCGTACCGATGGTCATCGAATCGTCAAGCCGCGGAGAGCGCGCTTACGACATCTACTCGCGCCTGCTCAAGGAGCGGATCATCTTCCTGGGCGACCAGATCGACGACCACATGGCCAACCTGGTGATCGCCCAGCTCCTCTTCCTGGAGTCGGAGGATCCCGAGCGGGACATCAGCCTGTACATCAACTCGCCCGGCGGCGTCGTCACCTCGGGCCTGGCGATCTACGACACGATGCAGTTCCTGCGGGCACCGGTCAGCACCCTGTGCATCGGGATGGCCGCCAGCATGGCCGCCGTCCTGCTCGCGGCCGGGGCCAAGGGCAAGCGCTACGCCCTGCCCAACAGCCGGATCATGATCCACCAGGGCTCGGGCGGCTTCCGGGGCAACGCCCCCGACGCCGTGATCCAGATGCGCGAGTGGGAGCGGCTGGTCGTCGTCAACAACGAGATCCTTGCCCGGCACACCGGCCAGCCCCTCGACAAGGTGGTCAAGGACACCGACCGGGACTTCTTCATGTCGGGTGAAGAGGCGCGCGACTATGGCATCATCGATGAGGTGTACACCGCAACCGGGGACTCGCTGATCGCCCAGGCCAAAGACGCCGGCGCTGCCGGCGGCGAGGTGCCGGCCGTCGACGAGGCTCCCGCGCCGAAGAAGGTCAAGGACTGACCATGCTCGCGCCACGGGCCGGGAGACCCGAGTGACCACGACCACGACCTCCAAGGGACCCAAGGTCCCATATCGCTGCAGCTTCTGCGGCAAGAGCCAGGAGCAGGTCCGCAAGCTGATCGCCGGGCAGGGCGTCTATATCTGCGACGAGTGCATCAACCTCTGTCAGGAGATCATCGAAGAGGAGATGCTCGAGGCGCCCAAGACGCGCCCGCAGGCCGCCAAGCTGCCCAATCCGCGCCAGATCAAGGCGGCGCTCGACCAGTACGTGATCAGCCAGGAGCGGCCCAAGAAGGTCCTCTCGGTGGCCATCTACAACCACTACAAGCGGATCAACGCCGGCCACACGGTCGACGAGGTCGAGCTCCAGAAGTCGAACGTCCTGCTCGTCGGGCCGACCGGCTCGGGCAAGACCCTGATGGCCCAGACCCTGGCCCGGGTCCTGGACGTGCCCTTCTGCATCGCCGATGCCACCAGCCTGACCGAGGCCGGTTACGTCGGGGAGGACGTCGAGAACATCCTCCTGCGCCTGATCCAGGCGGCCGACTTCGATGTCGCCCGGGCCCAGCGCGGGATCATCTACATCGACGAGATCGACAAGATCGCGCGCAAGGCGGATAACCCCTCGATCACCCGGGACGTCTCGGGCGAAGGCGTCCAGCAGGCGCTCCTCAAGATCCTCGAGGGCACCGTCGCCAACGTCCCGCCCCAGGGCGGACGCAAGCACCCCCACCAGGACTTCATCCAGATCGACACGACCAACGTCCTGTTCGTCTGCGGCGGCGCCTTCGATGGGCTGGAGAAGATCGTCGAGGAGCGGATCGGGCGCAAGTCGATCGGCTTCGGCTCCGACGCCCAGATCAGCCGGACCGAGCGCAACCGGATCCTCGACCACCTGATGCCCGAGGACCTGCTCAAGTTCGGGCTGATCCCCGAGTTCGTCGGCCGCCTGCCGGTGGTGGTCACCCTGTCGGCACTGACCGCCGCCGATCTGGTCCGGGTCCTGACCGAGCCCAAGAACGCGATCGCCCGCCAGTTCCAGCGTTTCCTGTCCCTGGACAAGGTCGAGCTGGCGTTCACCGACGGTGCCCTGCAGGCGGCCGCCGAGGTCGCCCTCGATCGCAAGACCGGGGCCCGGGCCCTGCGCTCGATCGTCGAGGAAGCCCTCCTCGAGGTGATGTACGACATCCCCGAGCGGACGGACATCCGCAAATGCATCATCACCGAGGAGACGATCCGGGAGGGCCGCCTGCCGCTGCTCCTGACCAAGGTCGAGCTCGACAAAGGCGTCGACGAGACGAACTACGGGGAATGGCTGGCCGAGCGGGGCGAGAGCGCCTGAACGACTCCGACCGGGAGGGCGGCCTGCCCCGGGTCTATGACCCGGGCGTCGTCGAGAACGGGATCTACGAGCGCTGGCTGGCCGCCGACGTCTTCGCGCCGGACGGCACGGGCAGCCGGGCGCGTCCCGGCGAGCCGCCCTTCGTGATCGTCCAGCCCCCGCCCAACGTGACCGGGGCGCTCCACCTCGGCCATGCCTTCACGGCCGACACCGAAGACGTGATGGTCCGCCACGCGCGGATGACCGGCCGGCCGACGCTCTGGCTGCCCGGCCTCGACCATGCCTCGATCGCGGCCCAGGTGGTCCTCGACCGGATCCTCGACCGCGAAGGCGAGACCCGCCAGTCGCTCGGTCGGGAGCGCTACCTCGAGCGGATGTGGACCTTCGTCAACGAGACCCGGGCGACGATCCTGGGCCAGAGCCGGCGCTTCGGCTCGTCGCTCGATTGGCAGCGGCTGCGGTTCACGATGGACGAGACCAGCTCCACGGCGGTCCGCACGGCGTTCGCCCGGCTGTACGCCGACGGCCTCGCCTACCGGACCGAGGCGCTGGCCAACTGGTGCGTCGGCTGCCAGACCACGGTCAGCGACCTGGAGGTCGTGCCCACCCCCGAGCAGGGCACCCTCTGGACGGTTCGCTACCACTTGGTCGATGACGCCGGCCAGCCCCTGCCGGACCGCACGATCGAGATCGCCACGACCCGCCCGGAGACGCTCCTCGGCGACGTCGCGGTGGCGGTCCATCCCGACGATCCGCGCTACGCCGGCATGGTCGGAGCCCGGGTCATGATCCCGTTCGTCGACCGGATCGTGCCGGTGATCGCCGATGACGTCGTCCGGCCGGAGTTCGGCACGGGGGCAGTCAAGATCACCCCGGCCCACGATCCGGACGACTACGCCACCGGTCGGCGCCACGAGCTGCCGATGATCGACGTCTTCGACGACGCCGGGCGGATCAACGAGCACGGGGCGGAGTACCGCGGCCTGCCCCTGGCCGAGGCGCGCAAGCGGATCCTGGCCGACCTCGACGCTCGCGGCGACCTCGTCGCGGCGGTGCCCCACGAGATGCTGATCGGGCGCTGCCAGCGCAGCAACGACATCATCGAGCCACGGCTCAAGACCCAGTGGTTCATCCGCACCCAGCCCCTCGCCGAACGGGCCCTGGCCGCGACCCGCAGCGGCCAGACCCGGATCCTGCCCGAGCGCTTCGTGGGCGTCTGGGAGCACTGGCTGACCAACATCCGCGACTGGAACGTCAGCCGCCAGCTGTGGTGGGGCCATCGGATCCCGGCCTGGTACTGCCCCGACGGCCACATCACCGTGAGCGCCGAGGCCGCCGGTCCGGCCGCCTGTTCGACCTGCGGCCGGCCAGCGGCCGAGCTGCGCCAGGACGAGGACATCTTCGACACCTGGTTCTCGTCGGGGCTGTGGCCGATGTCGACCCTCGGCTGGCCGGCCGAGACCGCCGACCTGGCCCGCTACTACCCGGGATCCGTTCTCGAGACGGGCTACGACATCATCTTCTTCTGGGTCGCCCGGATGATGATGCTGGGCATCTACTTCATGGATCAGCCGCCGTTCGCGACCGTCTACCTCCACGGCATGGTCCGCGACCCGTTGGGCAAGAAGATGTCGAAGACCGCCGGCAACGTCGTCGATCCGCTCGAGGCGATCGACCAGATCGGGGCCGATTCGCTCCGCTTCGCGCTGATCAACGGCAACTCGGCCGGCAACGACCAGCGCCTCTCACCGGAGCGCCTCGACACCGCCCGCAATTTTGGCAACAAGCTCTGGAACGCGGCCCGCTACGTCCTCGGGGCGCGACCGGACTCGATTCCGGCCGGGACGGCCCGCAGCGCACCCGACCCGGCCCAGCTCGGCCCGGCCGAGCGCTGGATCCGGAGCCGGACGGCGGCAGCGGCGGCCGCGGTCGACCAGGCCTTCGCCGAATTCGCCCTGGGCGAGGCGGCCCGGATCCTGTACGAGGCGATCTGGAACGAGCTGTGCGACTGGGGCCTCGAGCTGGCCAAGGTCCGGCTGACCGACCCCGGCCTGCCGGCCGCGGCCCGTGAGGCGACCTGGTGGACGGTGGTCGAGGCCCTCGACACGTACCTCCGCCTGCTCCACCCGTTCATGCCCTTCCTGACCGAGGCGACCTGGGCGGCGCTGCCCCACGCACCCGGCGACCCGGAGCTGCTGATGGTCGCCGACTGGCCCGGTCCCGACGTCGCCGCCCGTGGCGATCCGGTCGCCGAGGCCGACGTCGACGTGGTCATCGAGCTGGTCCGCGGCGTGCGCAATGCGCGCTCGGAGGCACGCCTCGCCCCGGGCGCCTGGCTGCCGGTCGAGGTGGCTGCCGACGGTCGGATCGGGGCGGCCCTCGAGTCCCTCCGGCCCGCGGTCGAACGCCTGGCCCGCGCCCGGCCGCTGACGGTCAGCGCAGCTGCCGATGGCCCGGGTGCGCCCGCCCCGGCCGGCGGCCTGACGGTGGTCGGGACCGGCTTCGCGGCCACCGTCGGCCGGCCCGCGGCCGGCCCCGCCGGTGACCCGGCTGCCCAGGCCGCGGCGGGCCTGGAGCGTGAGCGTCTTGGCCGCGAGCTGGCCGCCGCCGAGGCGCTGCTCGCCGCCAGCCAGGTTCGCCTGGCCAATCCCGCCTTCACCGGCAAGGCGCCGCCGGCCGTGGTCGAGGGCGCCCGGACGCGCGATCGCGAGCTGGCCGAGCAGGTCCGCCGGCTCGAGGAGCGCCTGCGGACCTGAGCCGGCTGGACCGCCCGGCTGGCTGCTAGCCCTTGACCGAGCCGCCCACGATGCCGCGCACGAAGTAGCGCTGCAGGGTGATGAACACGGCCAGGGGCAGGGCCGTCGACAGGAAGGCCGCCGCGGCCAGGTACCACCAGCCGCTGCCCAGCGAGCTGACCAGGTTGGCGACCACGATCGTCAGCGGCGCGTTCTGGGGGTTGGCCGCGCCCAGGTAGATCAGGGCGACCAGCAGGTCGTTCCAGACGAACAGGAACTGGAAGATCGCCAGCGCCGCGATCGCCGGCACGGTCATCGGCAGGGCCAGGCGCAGGAACGACGTGACGTGGTTGGCGCCGTCGATCGAGGCCGACTCGAACACCTCCCGGGGCAGGCTGCCCATGAAGTTGCGGAGGAGGTAGATCGCGAACGGCAGCCCGTAGCCAGTGTGGGCCAGCCACAGGGCCAGGAACTGGCCGTTGAGATGGAAGACCCCGAACAGCTGGAGGATCGGGATGAACGTCGTCTGGAGGGGCACGACCAGCAGCCCGACGACGGCCACGAACAGGACGTTCCGGCCGGGGAAGCTCATCCACGAGAAGGCATAGGCCGCGAAGGCCGCCACGAAGATGGGGATGATCGTGGCCGGGATCGTGATGAACAGGCTGTTGATGAACGCCGGCCAGATCCCGGCGGAGTTCAGGACGTAGGTGTAGTTCGACAGGGTCAGCTGGGACGGCTGGAAGATCGCCGTCCACCAGCCGGTCGCCTGCACGTCGGCCGACGGCCGGAACGAGTTGATGAACAGGCCGATCGTCGGGATCAGCCAGATGACCAGCAGCAGGATCACCACGAAATGGAGCGGCACCCGGCCCAGGCGCTTGCGCCAGCTCCGGCCGGGATCGTCGTCGCTGCTCGGCCGGGCCGCCGGTGCGAGGGTGGTCATCGGATCGCCTCCTGCGCCTGGAACCGGCGGATGTTGACGGCCATCACCGGGATGATCGCGACCATCAGCACGATCGCGATCGCGCTGCCCCGGCTGAAGTTGCCGAAGTTGAACATCTCCTGGTACATCGAGTTGGAGATGACCTGGGTGTCAAAGTTGCCGTTGGTCATGACGTAGACGATGTCGAACGCCTTGAGGGCGGTGATGATGATTGTGGTCGAGACGACGGCCAGGGTGGGCAGCAGGAGCGGGAAGATGATCCCCCGGAAGACCTGCCATTCGGTGGCGCCGTCGACCCGGGCGGCCTCGAGCAGCTCGCCGTTGATGCCCTTGAGGGCGGCCGAGATGATGACCATGCAGAAGCCGGTCCAGATCCAGGTCGTGACCAGGACCAGCAGGATCGTGTTGAAGCTGAAGCCGCTCAGGGTGAGCCACGGCTGGGGACCGATGCCGACCGAGGTGACGGCGGCGTTCAAGGTTCCGGTTTGGGGCGTGCCCGGCGGCTGGTAGGCGAACATGAACAGCCAGATCACGCTGGCGGCCGTGGCGCTGATCGCCAGGGGCAGGAAGATCACCGACTTGGCGAACGACTCGTAGCGGACCCGGTCGACGAGGACCGCGATCAGCAACCCTAGGCCGACGGCCAGGACGGTCAGCAGGATCACCCAGATCAGGCTGTTCTTGAGCGCCGACAGGGTCCCGTTATTGCCGAAGAACCAGGCGTAGTTGCCCAGCCCGATGAACTGCGTCCCGGCGTTGTTCTGGAGGCTCCGGACGAAGGTCCCGATCGTGGGATAGATCAGGAATACGAACAGGAAGGCCAGGGCGGGGAAGAGCCACAGCCAGGGCCGGATCCGGGGCTGGGCGCGTTGCGGGAAGATGCGCAGGACCTGCTCCGTCGCCACGATGTACCCGACCAGGATGGCGGGGACGCCGATCACGACGATCAGGGCCGTGGTCAATCGAGGGTCCATTCACCTGCCTCCCGGCGTGGTGCCGGCGAGTGGACGGGCGGAACCGCCCACTCGCCGAACGGTGCTACTGGCCTACTGGTTGTAGGACGAGGCCTGGACCGAGTCGAGGTCGGACAGGACGGCGTCCAGCTGGGCCGGGGTCTGGATGTAGACCAGGAGCTCCTTGTAGAACTCGGTCTGCATCGGGGCGGGCATCTGGTCCGACGCGTCGAAGACGAACGACGTCGCGTTGGCCAGGAGCGAGCCGAGGCCCTGGTTCATCGGGTTGGGATAGTTGGTGACCTGCTTGTTGGCCGACAGGAACTCGCCGCCGGACACGAACAGGGTCTGGGCCTGGGAGCTGACCAGGTACTTCATCAGGGCCGCGGTCTGGGGCGAGTTGCTGAACGCGCCGAACAGGTCACCGGCACCCTCGACGGCGCCCGCGTACTGCGGGTTGAGCGCCGGGAAGGGGAAGAAGTTGTAGTCGGTCTGGCGGGTCTTGGTGGCAAACGCACCAAGCCCGGTGATGAAGCTGGCCTGATGCAGGAACAGGCAGCCGGGGGGCGTCGTGAACAGGGGATCGCCGGCATTGGCGAAGTTGGTGGTCAGGATCCGGTTGGCGCCGCCGAAGCTGCCGGCGACCATCGTGCCCAGGTCCTGGAACGCCGCCTTGATGGCCGGGTCGCTCCACTTGGTCTTGCCCGCCCACCAGCTGTTATAGACAGTGGGGCCGGCACTCTTGAGGACGAATGACTCGAGGACGTCGGTGGCCGGCCAGCCCGAGGCTGCACCCGACTCGACGCTGAAGCACCACGGCGCGGTCGCCTTGGCCTTGTCGGTCGTGATCAGCGACTGGAGCGCGTCCCAGCTGGCCGGGGGCGAGGTGCTCAGGTCGCCGGTCACGGCTGGGTCGTACCAGATCTGGCCCTTGGCCGAGACATCAAGGAAGACGCCCGACAGCTGGCCGTCGGCCGTGGTTCCAAGCTTGACCAGAGCGTCCGGCGTCTGCGACGTGTAGCTCGGCACGTCGAGCAGCTTGGACAGGTCCTGGAGCTTGCCGGCCTGCTCGTACTGGACCATCTGCGCCGGGCCGGGCAGGCCGGCGACATCGGGCAGCTGGCCCGAGGCGATGCCTGCCGTCAGGACGGCCGGCTCGTCGCGGGTACCGGTGTAGTTGACGGTGATCCCGGTGGCGTCCTCGAACGGCTGGAGCATGCCCAGGAACTGGGCCTGCTCGCTGCCGCCCCACACGGCGAGGACACTGACCGAGCCACCGATTCCGGTGCCCAGGGTTGCGGC
The DNA here is from genome assembly GCA_035308745.1 of Candidatus Limnocylindrales bacterium. Lineage (GTDB taxonomy): Bacteria > Chloroflexota > Limnocylindria > Limnocylindrales > CSP1-4 > Palsa-1033. Next base: position 23,686 of record DATGGC010000292.1, read on the forward strand.
ATAGGCCTTCGCGGCGGCAATTGCCGACGGGTCGAACGAGGCCGGCGGCACGCTCGGGGTAACCGATGCGGCGGCCGAGCCTCCAGCCGATGGCGACGCGGCTGGTGCCGTTGAGGCAGCCGGTGCCGAGGCCACCGGTGCAGTCGTGGGGGTGCCACTGCTGCAGGCGGCGAAGACGATCGCGGCGGACGCCAGCAACACGCTGCCGCGCCGAATCCCGATTCTTGATTGGTTGGTCACGCTTGGTCTCCTCTCCTCATGACTGGCGCCCACTGCTGGGTGCCCTGACCGTGAGTTCTCCAGTGCACTCCTCCTCGCTCGGGTTGTTCATCGCCCTCCCGGTGTGTCGGGGGCGGCGGTCGAATCGCGAATGATCAATTGGGTCGGCAGCAGGGTCCGGGCGGGAACCGGCCGGCCGGCGATCCGGTCCAGCAACAGGCGCCCGGCGGTCTCGCCCAGGGCGCCGGCCGGGAGGTGGACGGTGGTCAGCGGAGGGTCGACGTGGGCGGCGATCGGGATGTCGTCGAAGCCGACCACCGAGATCTCGGCCGGGACGCGCAGGCCGGCGTCGCGCACCCCGCGCAGGGCCCCGATCGCCACGACATCGCTGGCCACGAAGACCGCCGAGGGGCGGCCGTGGCGCAGCAGCTCGGCCATCCCCTGGTGGCCGCTGGCCGCGTCGAAATCGCCTTCCACGACGAACGACGGCTCGAATTCGATCCCGGCCGCCTCGAGGGCATCGCGATAGCCGGCCAGCCGTTCGGCCGCCGCGGTGTAGTGGAGCGGCGCGTTGGTGATGCAGCCGATCCGGCGATGGCCGAGGCCCAGCAGGTGCTCGACCGCGCCGCGCGCCCCGGCCCGGTTGTCGACGTCGACGCTCGGCGCGTCGAGGTCCGCCCGCGAGCCCTGGATCACGACCGGAAAGCCGTCCCGGACAAGGGCCGCCAGCTCATCGTCGTCGTCCCGCGGGCCGGACACCACCAGGCCGTCGGCCCGCCGTGAACGGAGCAGGCCGGCATACGTCCCGTCGGCCGGCGCCAGTGGCTCGACCAGGACCCGATAGCCGTCGGCCCGGGCGGCCGCGGCCAGGCCCCACAGGGTGTTGGCCAGGTTCATGTCGGCGGCCAGCTGCTCGGCCGACTGGCGCATCACCAGGCCGATCGTCAGGCTCGCCCCGGCGGCCAGCTGCCGGGCCGGACCGTGGGGGTGGTAATCCAGCTCGCGGGCGGCTGCCTCGACTCGTCGCCGGGTCTCGGCCGGGATCTGGACGTCGGCCCGGCCGTTGATCACGAACGAGACCGTCGTGCGTGATACGCCCGCTCGTGCCGCCACATCGGCACTGGTCGGCCGCCGCGGTCGCTCGCGCACCGTACCTCCTCGGTCGGACTGGCACGACTGCGGATGGGGGCTTGACCGAGCCGTCCGCGTGGTCGAGACTAACTCGCGTTAGTAACGCGCATTATCCGCACTGGCCGTGCCACGTCAAGTGAAATCCGAGATGATCCCCAACCAGATGCGCGCCCCGCTCGCAGCCAGTCCCCATGCCCAGGACGGGCCTGCCGGGCCGCCCCTGGCCGGCCCGGAACGCTGGCGAACGGGGGTCGTCTACCAGGTCTATCCGCGCAGCTTCCGGGACACCAATGGCGACGGCGTGGGCGACCTGCCCGGCCTGATCGAACGCCTCGATTACCTCAACGACGGCACCCCTCACTCGCTGGGCATCGACGCCATCTGGCTCTCGCCGATCTACCCTTCGGCCGGCTTCGACTCGGGCTATGACGTGTCCGACTACACCGGGATCGACCCCCTCTTCGGCAGCCTGGCCGACTTCGAGCGGCTCGTCGTCGAAGCCCACCGGCGCGGGATCCGGCTGATCCTCGACCAGGTCTTCAACCACACCAGCAGCAGCCACCCCTGGTTCATCGAATCGCGCGCGTCGCGCAGCGCCGCCCGGGCCGACTGGTACATCTGGCGGGATCCGGCCGGCTTCGGCCCGGGCGGCCGGCCGCTCCGCCCCAACAACTGGGCGTCGTTCTTCGGCGGGCCGGCCTGGACCTGGGACGAGACCCGCGAGCAGTTCTACCTGCATACCTTCCTGCCCGAGCAGCCCGACCTGAACTGGCGCAACCCGGCCGTCCGGGCGGCGCTCCTGGACGTGATCCGGACCTGGCTCGGGCGGGGCGTCGACGGCTTCCGCTTCGACGTCTTCAATGCGTTCTACAAGCACATCGACCTGCTCTCGAACCCGGTCCGGCCGGGCGGCCGGCGGGCCTACAGCCGGCAGGTCCACCTGTACGACAAGAACCAGCCCGAGCTGTTCGAGCTGCTCGCCGAGATCCGGGCGATCGTCGATGAGCAGCCCGGGCGGATGACCGTCGGTGAGCTGTTCGAGGGCTCGGTTGAGCTGGCCGCCTCGTACGCGGCGGCGCGCCATCTGGTCTTCGACTTCAGCCTGATCCAGCAGCCCTGGAGCGCCCGCGCCTTCGCCCGCGCGGTTGCCCAGCGCGAAGCGGCCTTCGGCCCGGACGGCTGGCCGACGGTCGTCCTCTCCAATCACGACCAGCCCCGCTCGGCGAGCCGCTACGACGGCCCCGACGGCGATGCCCGGGCAAAGGTCGCCGCCACGATGCTGATGACCCTGCGCGGCACGCCGTTCATGTACTACGGCGAGGAGATCGGCCTGCGCGACGTCGAGATCCCCCGCGACGAGATCCAGGATCCCGCCGCCCGTCGCTCGCGGGGTTGGTGGAACCGCGATCAGGCCCGGGCGCCGATGCCCTGGGGGCCTGGGCCGAACGCCGGCTTCAGTACCGGCCGGCCCTGGCTCCGGATGAGCGCCGACGGCGCGAGCCGCAATGTCGCGGCCCAGCTCGACGACCCCGATTCGATCCTGGCCCACTACCGCCGCCTGATCTGGCTGCGCCGCTCGAACCCGGCCCTGACGACAGGTGCCTACGAGCAAGCCGCGGTCGGGGGCCGGACGGTCTTTGCCTACCTCCGCCGCGGCGCGACCCAGGCCGCCCTCGTCCTGCTGGGCTTCGGCCGGCGCGAGGTCTCGATCGCCCTGCCCGATTCGCCGTCGGGCCGGCCCTGGCGGGCGATCCTGTCGACCCACGAGCCGCAGCCGGCCGGCAGCCCCCCGTCGCGGTTGCGGCCACTCGAGGCGGTCATCCTCGTTGACGACTGAGGCGCCGGCCCCAGTCGACACGCCGCTCGTGCTCAAGCACGACCGCCTGCGACTGATCACCGCGGCCAGCGGGGCGGTCGGCGCCACCTGGGTCGCGTCGGGGCTGTATGCCGGCGACACGCGCTTCGTGAGCACGCTCGACCTGCTGATCGACGGATCCCCGCCGGTCGCCGAGCCGGGCCGTGCGGGACCGGCTGAGTGGGGCGACGAGGACCTGATCCAGCTCCGGTCGGGTGCCGGACCGGCCGTCGAGTTCGAGCGTCGCCGCCGGCTCGGTGCGGCGCTGAGCGAGTCGGTTGCGCTCGCGAGCGCCCCGGGCGAGGCCCAACGTCTCACGATCCGGCTCCGGGTCGGCTTCGATGCGGCCGACATCTTCGAGGTCCGCGGCTACCCGCGGATGGTTCGCGGCGAGCTGCTGCCGCCCCGGGTGCTCGGCCGGCAGGTACGCCTTGCCTACCTGGGCCTCGATCGGCGCCTGCGGCTCCTGGATCTGACGGTCGATCCAGCCCCCAGCCGGGCGATCGTGGCCGGGCTGGCCGGCGACGGCCGGGAGCTGCTCGCGACCGTCGAGTGGGACCTGGAGCTGGGCTCCGAGGAGTGGCCGGGGCTGGGCCGCGACGCGGCGTTGATCGGCTGGCGCCTTCAGCCCAGCGAGGTCAAGGTCGCCGGGCGGACCGCCGCCCTGGGGCAGCTGGCTGGGCGAGCCTGGGCCAGTCCCGGCGTCCAA